>NZ_JBOEQF010001326.1:0-502 GCF_050689315.1 Aerococcus sp. L_32 | reverse complement strand
GGCGTCTAACATTGCGGTAATGCCTGTACCACATGAAGATACAGATAAATACGGGGTAATCGATCCTGAAGCGCAATTCTCTGAAAAGATCTACAATGTAAAACAATTCGTTGAAAAACCTAAACCAGAAGATGCGCCATCAAACTTAGCTATTATCGGTCGTTACTTGTTAACGCCAGAAATCTTTGACTTGTTGGAAACACAAGGTGAGGGTGCTGGTAATGAAATCCAATTAACAGATGCCATTGACCGTTTAAACAAAACGCAACGCGTGTTTGCGTATGAGTTTACTGGTCGTCGTTATGATGTTGGGAATAAATTGGGCTACATGCAAACAAGCATTGAATACGGCCTTCAACAAGACGATCTCAAAGAAGGTTTGAAAGAGTATTTACTATCCATTGAAGATGAACTTTAATTAGAGAATTTATGTGAAAGGTTGTAATTAGCTTGAGCTAGTTGCAATCTTTTTCCCTTAAATCGTGTTAGAATGGTAAGCGAC
>NZ_JBOEQF010001325.1:0-503 GCF_050689315.1 Aerococcus sp. L_32 | reverse complement strand
TACTTAGAGTTAGAAATCCCTGACTACATGTCAGAAATTACAGAATTACTACAAATGCCAGATACCGTGACAGCGGATATTTGGGAACCAGGTTTAATCATGGTTGGTTTATCACTAGCATCTTTTGCCTCTGCTATATTGGTAGGTTTTTTTGCTGCACGTATTGCTGCAAGTTTAACTGCCCGTATTCGTGGGGAAGTGTTTGATAAAGTCATGAGCTATTCAGCCAATGAAATCAACCAATTTTCAGTGCCAAGTTTAGTGACGCGTTCTACCAATGATTTGACCCAAATCCAAATGTTGATTGCTTTAGGACTACAAGTCGTTTTACGGGGACCAATCATGTCCATTTGGGCGATTGCGAAAATTTCCGGTCAAAACTGGCAATGGTCAATGACAACTGCTGTCGCTGTGGGTGTTTTATTAGTGATGATTGGATTTATCATGTACTTCGCTGTCCCTCGTTTCAGCAAAATCCAAACCCTGACCGATAATCTAAATGC
>NZ_JBOEQF010001324.1:0-503 GCF_050689315.1 Aerococcus sp. L_32 | reverse complement strand
AGCGTCTAACATTGCGGTAATGCCTGTACCACATGAAGATACAGATAAATACGGGGTAATCGATCCTGAAGCGCAATTCTCTGAAAAAATCTACAATGTAAAACAATTCGTTGAAAAACCAAAACCAGAAGATGCGCCATCAAACTTGGCTATTATCGGTCGTTACTTGTTAACGCCAGAAATCTTTGACTTGTTGGAAACACAAGGTGAGGGTGCTGGTAACGAAATCCAATTAACAGATGCCATTGACCGGTTAAACAAAACGCAACGCGTGTTTGCGTATGAGTTTACTGGTCGTCGTTATGATGTTGGGAATAAATTGGGCTACATGCAAACAAGCATTGAATACGGCCTTGAACAAGACGATATCAAAGAAGGTTTGAAAGAGTATTTACTATCCATTGAAGATGAACTTTAATGAGAGAAATTTTTGTGAAAGGTTGTAATTAGCTTGAGCTAGTTGTAATCTTTTTCCCTTAAATCGTGTTAGAATGGTAAGCGAT
>NZ_JBOEQF010001323.1:0-503 GCF_050689315.1 Aerococcus sp. L_32 | reverse complement strand
GTTGATTTTATCCCTAACTATGACGGTGAAGAGCGTGAGCCAGAAGTATTACCAGCTCGCTTTCCTAACCTATTAGTAAACGGGACAACCGGTATCGCAGTTGGGATGACCACCAATATCCCAACCCATAACCTAAGCGAAGTCATCGGCGCCATTAAAATTTTAATGCAGAACGCTGACGCAACAACCAACGAATTGATGGAGGCTTTACCAGGACCAGACTTCCCAACCGGTGGTATTGTCATCGGGAAATCAGGTATCCGTAAGGCTTATGAGACTGGAAAAGGGACAATCATTGTCCGTGCTAAATTAGACATTGAAACCTTGTCTTCAGGTAAAGAACGGATTATCGTTCATGAAATTCCTTACATGGTGAACAAGGCTAAATTAGTCGAACGTATCGCTGAACTAGCTCGCGACAAACGGGTAGAAGGGATCACCGCTGTACGTGACGAATCTGGTCGTGAAGGTATGCGTGTCGTTATTGAATGCCGTAAAGATGC
>NZ_JBOEQF010001322.1:0-504 GCF_050689315.1 Aerococcus sp. L_32 | reverse complement strand
GCCTACCAAGTCTTGGAACGAATTCCAGGCCAACCACAAACGAATCAAATCACTGAGGCAGATAAGGTTGTTGCTGTTGGCCGCGGGATGAAGATGCAAGACAATTTAGTCTATACTGAAAAAGTAGCCGACCTACTTGGCGCAAAAGTTGGTGCTACCCGTCCCCTAGCAGAGAACGGCTGGTACACACATGACGAGCAAATTGGGCAAAGTGGGGTCACTATCCAACCGCAATTACTCTTGAATTTCGGGATTGCGGGCGCCATCCAATATACTGTCGGGATGAATCAGGCAAAATTTGTATTTTCTGTAAATAAGGACCCTAAAGCCGCTATCTTTAAAGAATCAGATGTTGGATATGTCGGCGATGCGGTTGCTTTTGCCAAAGCTTTAGCTAAACAAGTAGAAAGTAAATAATAATGAGGTGAAAATATGTTAGCCCAGGATAAAATCAATGATCTAAGACAATTTGACCTATTCAAAGAGCTTGATTGTCAAACGCTT
>NZ_JBOEQF010001321.1:0-504 GCF_050689315.1 Aerococcus sp. L_32 | reverse complement strand
ACCTACCAAGTCTTGGAACGAATTCCAGGTCAACCACAAACGAATCAAATCACTGAGGCAGATAAGGTTATTGCTGTTGGCCGCGGGATGAAGATGCAAGACAATTTAGTCTATACTGAAAAAGTAGCCGACCTACTTGGCGCAAAAGTTGGTGCTACCCGCCCCCTAGCAGAGAACGGCTGGTACACACATGACGAGCAAATTGGTCAAAGTGGGGTCACTATCCAACCGCAATTACTCTTGAATTTCGGGATTGCGGGCGCCATCCAATATACTGTCGGGATGAATCAGGCAAAATTTGTATTTTCTGTAAATAAGGACCCGAAAGCCGCTATCTTTAAAGAATCAGATGTCGGGTATGTCGGCGATGCGGTTGCTTTTGCCAAAGCTTTAGCTAAACAAGTAGAAAGTAAATAACAATGAGGTGAAAATATGTTAGCCCAGGATAAAATCAATGATCTAAGACAATTTGACCTATTCAAAGAGCTTGATTGTCAAACGCTC
>NZ_JBOEQF010001320.1:0-504 GCF_050689315.1 Aerococcus sp. L_32 | reverse complement strand
GCTGAATTAATTGCTTACTTAGACGAACAAATTGCCCAGTAAGGAAAATATAATAAGGAGGCATTTAAATGACCTTTCAAACAGATAAAATCACCTATCAAGATGCGATTAAACTTGGAAAAGATACAGCCAAGGTTAAAGTTGTTGAATACTACAACCTTGCTTGCCCGGATGCCTTAAATTACCAAGAGCAATTCGCCTTCTTCCTAGATCCATTAATTCAAACAGGGCAGGTGCAACGGATTTTGAAGCACTATGATAAAACCAGTCCGCGTCTACAAAAAGGCAATCTTGTCCATGATTACATCGATTACGACAACCAAGAAGCGGCCTATACTGTGGCAGACCAATACCTTCGGTCGCAAAATGACTGGGCGCGTTTAGATTTAGATAAAGTTGAAGCCTATTTAGCCCAACAAGGACGTGTGCAACAAGACAATAGCGAACTAGCAGCCCGCGTATTTGAAGAAGCACAAGCAGTTGGTGTCGGCGCGGTGCCAACGG
>NZ_JBOEQF010001319.1:0-504 GCF_050689315.1 Aerococcus sp. L_32 | reverse complement strand
ACTGACTTAATTGCTTACTTAGACGAACAGATTGCCCAGTAAGGAAAATATAATAAGGAGGCATTTAAATGACCTTTCAAACAGATAAAATCACCTATCAAGATGCGATTAAACTTGGAAAAGATACAGCCAAGGTTAAAGTCGTTGAATACTACAACCTTGCTTGTCCGGATGCCTTAAATTACCAGGAGCAATTCGCCTTCTTCCTAGATCCATTAATTCAAACAGGACAAGTGCAACGGATTTTGAAGCACTATGATAAAACCAATCCGCGTCTACAAAAAGGTAATCTTGTCCATGATTACATCGATTACGACAACCAAGAAGCGGCCTATACTGTGGCAGACCAATACCTTCGGTCGCAAAATGACTGGGCGCGTTTAGACCTAGATAAAGTTGAAGCCTATTTAGCCCAACAAGGACGTGTGCAACAAGACAATAGCGAACTAGCAGCCCGCGTATTTGAAGAAGCACAAGCAGTTGGTGTTGACGCGGTGCCAACGA
>NZ_JBOEQF010001318.1:0-505 GCF_050689315.1 Aerococcus sp. L_32 | reverse complement strand
TAGGTGAAATCTTCATTTTCAATTTCCCCATCAATCGCCATTAAAGCCCCCTCATGGTAAAAAGGCATAGGCTCACTTTCCCGGTTTTCAAAGGGGTATTGGACAAATCCAATCCCCTTATTCCCCGGCATATGTTCAATCAAACCGTCACCAAAATGTTCACTGATTAACCCTTTTTCACGGATTAATTGACTGTCACCATCTGGCGTAATGGTCCCAATACCAACGGCCGCTTGCCCCCGGTGTTGCAGGGCATAGAGACCGTAATATAGATGCGGAAATGCTTCAATATTATCGAAAGAGTAAACGCCTAAAATACCACTCATTTAGCCACCTACTACAACGCTTGAATCGCTGCTTCGTTGTTCATGTCGCGAACACCAGCGCTTAATTCTTTTTTATAGTCGTTTAATTTTTCTGTTAAAGCTTGGTCTGCCACCGCTAAAACTTGTACGGCTAAAATAGCCGCGTTTTCGCCGCCATCAAGGGCCACTGTCGCAACTGG
>NZ_JBOEQF010001317.1:0-505 GCF_050689315.1 Aerococcus sp. L_32 | reverse complement strand
TGCAACCGACGACTACTTACCCTTCTATCAAGATTACCCAATCAAGCAATCAATCATGGGACACGTTCACATCAGACACCAAATAAAGCAAGGCAATCAACATTTTATCAGTAATAGTCTCGCCTATGAACGCGAATGGCGCCATAACGACCTCTACCAAGAAATCGACCAGGCCATGTTTATAAAGTACGTTTAAACCTTCCTTTTTTGAAAACAACCACAAAAAAACCAGCAGCCAAAGCTACTGGTTTTTTCATCTTGCATGGCAACGTCCTAGTCTCACAAGGGGAAACCCCCAACTACATTCGGCGCTAAGAAGCTTAACTTCTGTGTTCGAGATGGGAACAGGTGTGTCCTTCTTGCCATCATTACCACACAATATTTATCTGAGCTTTTGTTCGCTCAAAACTGAATCTGTAAGTCGTCTACCATTCCATCATACAATCTTATATCCATTGGATAAGTCCTCGACCGATTAGTACTAGTCCGCTCCATACATCGCTGT
>NZ_JBOEQF010001316.1:0-505 GCF_050689315.1 Aerococcus sp. L_32 | reverse complement strand
TGACTTAGGAAATGGCTATGGTCATGTTGCGATTGCTGTAGAAGATTTAGAAGCGCTTCATGCATCGCAAAGCGAGAAAGGTTTGGATGTTACTGACCTTAAACAATTACCAGGGGATACCAAACCAAGATACTTCTTTGTGACTGATCCAGATGGCTACAAAATTGAAGTGATTCGGTTATAATAACTAAATTCAAGGTCTTTAACGATTAAAGCTTTATCCGACAAAAAAGGATTGTTTTCTAAGTGATTTCATGTTAGTATTTCAATATGCGATGAGGCGACACGCACAGCATATTGTAAGACTGTGCATGTAGTTAAAGAAAGTACACGATGAAAATCACCACGGGAAGTGGGTACTTGGTCAAAAGCTGATGTGAACGGCTTAGACCCTAGTCTTGGAAAGCGAGGACATTTTTGTCCTCGCTTTTTTATTTATCTAAAAATGAAAGCTTTTTCATGTCACTAAAATTAATTTTAAGTTATAATAAAGAATACAGCAATC
>NZ_JBOEQF010001315.1:0-506 GCF_050689315.1 Aerococcus sp. L_32 | reverse complement strand
ATACTCGATTTCAGCAATACGTTTGTCGCCTGCTTCGTTAAAAATGGCAAATCCATTGGTGACTTCTTTAATTTCGTATCCCATATATTCCCTCCTCAACTTGTGTGACGCTTTATTACCTTAATTATATCAAAATCTAGGGATAATAGCTCAAAATTAGCCTTGGTTGACCTTGTTTTCATTTACTCGGTATAATGAAGTGAACTTAAATGGTAGGCAACTGTTTTACAAAAAAGGAGTGGCAATATGGGCTTATTTTCAGGATTATTTGGTAATGCTTCAGAAGCGGATAAGGAGCGAGTTTCTGAGGCTTTGGAGAAGGTACTCATTCCCGGTGAATCAATTGAATTATCTTACAACATCTTGCGAGACTTAGTCGTATTCACATCATATCGATTAATTTTAATGGATAAACAAGGGATTACCGGTAAGAAACGAGACTTCATGAGTGTACCTTACAAGTCAATTTCACGCTTTTCAGTAGAAACTGTGGGGAATTTTGATGT
>NZ_JBOEQF010001314.1:0-506 GCF_050689315.1 Aerococcus sp. L_32 | reverse complement strand
GACGATACCCTTTCATATATTGCTGGACAAATTGACTCCAACATTCGTGAATTGGAAGGTGCTTTAACTAGTGTACAGGCCTTTGCGGTCATGAACCAAGAGGACTTAACGCCAAATACTGCAGCTAAAGCGCTCAGAAATTACAAGAGCAATGTGAAAAGTAATTCACCGACCATTCCAAATATCCTTGAGACAGTGGCCCAATACTTTAATTTGCAGGTTTCTGATCTTAAAGGGAAGAAACGGGTACGCCAAATCGTGGTTCCACGCCAAATTGCCATGTATTTAAGTAGAGAATTAACAGATGCTTCCCTACCAAAAATTGGGCAGGAATTCGGCGGTAAAGACCATACGACAGTTCTTCACGCTTATGACAAGATTAAAAAGGATATCGATGAAAAAAGTGAGTTAGAACGTGATGTTGACAGTATTCGTCGTTTATTAGAAAAATAATGACTTATCTACATCATCTGAGTCTAAGTTTGAAATGACTTATGCTAAAATAT
>NZ_JBOEQF010001313.1:0-506 GCF_050689315.1 Aerococcus sp. L_32 | reverse complement strand
CTAACCGTGTGATCGGTTCTGGTACGTCATTAGACTCAGCACGTTTTCGTCAAGAATTAGCCACTACATTGAATGTTGACGCACGAAACGTCCACGCCTACATCATGGGTGAACACGGTGACACCGAGTTCCCCGTATGGTCACACGCAAACATTGGTGGCCAATCAATTTACGAGTGGGTGTCTCAAACTTCAGCAATCGACGAAGAATCTTTAGTGAACTTGTTCTACCACGTACGTGACAAGGCTTATAAGATTATCGAGAAAAAAGGTGCAACTTACTACGGTATTGGTGTATCTTTAGTCCGCATCTTAAAAGCTATCTTAAATGACGAAAATGCTATCTTACCTGTATCTGTTTACCTAGATGGCGAATACAACCAAAAGGATGTTTATATTGGTGCTCCAGCTATCATCAACCGTGAAGGTACCCGTGGTATCATCGAAGCTGATTTAAACGACCACGAGCAACAACAAATGGAATTGTCAGCAACTAAATTACGCGAA
>NZ_JBOEQF010001312.1:0-506 GCF_050689315.1 Aerococcus sp. L_32 | reverse complement strand
TTAACCGTGTCATCGGTTCTGGTACGTCATTAGACTCAGCACGTTTTCGTCAAGAATTAGCCACTACATTAGATGTTGACGCACGAAACGTCCACGCCTACATCATGGGTGAACACGGTGACACCGAGTTCCCCGTATGGTCACACGCAAACATTGGTGGCCAATCAATTTACGACTGGGTGTCTCAAACTTCAGCAATCGACGAAGAAGCTTTAGTGAACTTGTTCTACCACGTACGTGACAAGGCTTATAAGATTATCGAGAAAAAAGGCGCAACTTACTACGGTATTGGTGTATCTTTAGTCCGCATCTTAAAAGCTATCTTAAATGACGAAAATGCTATCTTACCTGTATCTGTTTACCTAGATGGCGAATACAACCAAAATGATGTTTATATTGGTGCTCCAGCTATCATCAACCGTGAAGGTATCCGTGGTATCATCGAAGCTGACTTAAACGACCACGAGAAACAACAAATGGAATTGTCAGCAACTAAATTACGCGAC
>NZ_JBOEQF010001311.1:0-507 GCF_050689315.1 Aerococcus sp. L_32 | reverse complement strand
TGCCGCCCCAAATAAATAAACTAAAATCCACTGGTAACGTAAGAAATTACGAGATAAACGTAGGTAAAAATCAGATTGGAAATCTTTTAGCGATTGGCTATTGCCGTCTACTTTTTTCGCCTCTTCATGGACTAGTTGAATGAAAGCAGGTGAAATCTGCATATTATAGTGAATACCAGAAATCATCTGCAATTTTTTACCGTATACTTCTACTAAATAATCCCGGTAGTCAACAGCAGCTGGATCTTCTAAATCTGCCACTTCAATCAAGTCATCCGCCGGCAAGGCAGGTGGCATTGAATATGGCCAGATCCGTTCATTTTCTGTTAATGACTCAATCGTCACTTCATGTATCGCTTGCAACCATTCCATGACATGGTCCGCAGAATAAACTGGTGGTGTCACCAATTCTAATTGCGACTCCGCAAAGTCCCGTTGAATATAAAATGACGATGTTGACCCATCCACTTTTTTAGGATGCGGGGTTAAGGCCAACTGCCCCTCAGA
>NZ_JBOEQF010001310.1:0-507 GCF_050689315.1 Aerococcus sp. L_32 | reverse complement strand
CGCCGCCCCAAATAAATAAACTAAAATCCACTGGTAACGCAAGAAATTACGGGATAAACGTAGATAAAAATCAGACTGGAAATCTTTTAGTGATTGGCTATTGCCGTCTACTTTTTTCGCTTCTTCATGGACTAGTTGAATGAAAGCAGGTGAAATCTGCATATTGAAGTGAATACCAGAAATCATCTGCAATTTTTTACCGTATACTTCTACTAAATAATCCCGGTAGTCAACAGCAGCTGGGTCTTCTAAATCTGCCACTTCAATCAAATCATCCGCCGGCAAGGCAGGTGGCATTGAGTATGGCCAGATCCGTTCATTTTCTGTTAATGACTCAATCGTCACTTCATGTATTGCTTGCAACCATTCCATGACATGGTCCGCAGAATAAACTGGTGGTGTCACCAATTCTAATTGCGACTCCGCAAAGTCCCGTTGAATATAAAATGACGACGTTGACCCATCCACTTTTTTAGGATGCGGGGTTAAGGCCAACTGACCCTCAGG
>NZ_JBOEQF010001309.1:0-507 GCF_050689315.1 Aerococcus sp. L_32 | reverse complement strand
ATCCGTACATACAACTATCCTCAAAATCGTGTGACTGATCACCGAATTGGTTTAACTATTCAAAAATTAGACCGTATCATGACCGGCGAATTGGATGAAATCGTTGACGCTTTATTATTAGCCGATCAAGCCAATAAGTTAGAGGAGTTAAATGATTAATCAAACGTATCTAGAGGTCCAGGTTTGGGCCTCTTCTTTTTTAGAAGAAAATAACCAAGACGCTGAAATTGCTTATCATCTCTTGCTTGATTTAGCCGATTTTTCAGTGTCAGATTGGGCCCTTAAACGTAAGGACATCATGCCCATTAACCTGAAAGAAGCCTATCAGGCGGCTATTGAGAAGGTGGCTAAAGAAAACTATCCTTGGCAGTATATTGTCGGGAAAGCTTGGTTTTACGGTGAAACTTTCAAGGTTTCACCAGCTACCTTAATCCCAAGACAGGAAACGGAAGATTTGGTGTCTTATGTGGCCGATTTAATCAAAAAAGAACATATCGCGCAAGATGC
>NZ_JBOEQF010001308.1:0-507 GCF_050689315.1 Aerococcus sp. L_32 | reverse complement strand
AAAGGTACAACAATTATCCATGAAAAAGAGCGGTCACGTGACCATACTGAAAACATGTTAAAGAACTTTGGCGTTGAACTAAAAGTTGACGATAAAGACATCTATCTAGAAGGTGGCCAAAGCTTAACAGCTACGGATATTAAAGTCCCAGCAGATATTTCGTCAGCAGCCTTCTTTATTGTTGCCGCACTATTAGTTAAAGGTTCTAAACTCCACATGCCAAATGTGGGTTTAAATCCAACCCGAGCAGGGATTATTGAAGTCTTGAACAATATGGGTGCCAACATCGAAACATGCTTGCATGAAGGTGGCTTGAGCGGTGACTTAACTGTTTCTGCCAGCGACTTAAAAGCAACAGAATTCGGTGGCGACATTATTCCAGCTTTAATTGATGAAATTCCAATTATCGCTTTAGCCGCAACCCAAGCGGAAGGTAGGACAGTGATTCGTAACGCTGAAGAATTAAAAGTAAAAGAAACTGACCGTATTCAGGTCACAGCCCAAGAG
>NZ_JBOEQF010001307.1:0-507 GCF_050689315.1 Aerococcus sp. L_32 | reverse complement strand
GAAGGTACAACAATTATCCATGAAAAAGAGCGGTCACGTGACCATACTGAAAACATGTTAAAAAACTTTGGCGTTGAACTAAAAGTTGACGATAAAGACATCTATCTAGAAGGTGGCCAAAGCTTAACAGCTACGGATATTAAAGTCCCAGCAGATATTTCCTCAGCAGCCTTCTTTATTGTTGCTGCACTATTAGTTAAAGGTTCTAAACTCCACATGCCAAATGTGGGTTTAAATCCAACTCGTGCAGGGATTATTGAAGTCTTGAACAAGATGGGTGCAAATATCGAAACATGCTTGCATGAAGGTGGCTTGAGCGGTGACTTAACTGTTTCTGCCAGCGACTTAAAAGCAACAGAATTCGGTGGCGACATTATTCCAGCTTTAATTGATGAAATTCCAATTATTGCTTTAGCCGCAACCCAAGCGGAAGGTAGGACAGTGATTCGTAACGCTGAAGAATTAAAAGTAAAAGAAACTGACCGTATTCAGGTCACAGCCCAAGAA
>NZ_JBOEQF010001306.1:0-507 GCF_050689315.1 Aerococcus sp. L_32 | reverse complement strand
TACTTACCGTTTTAATGAGCTGCACCGGTCTATTGAAGGGATCAGTCAGAAAGTCTTGACGGAGAACCTGCGCAAGTTGGAGTCAGACGGGATTATCCAGCGGACCGTCTATGCAGAAGTGCCGCCGAGAGTGGAGTATTCCTTGAGTGAATTGGGCGATACCTTAAGACCTATTATTGAAGTGATGCGGGCCTGGGGGAATGATTATTTGAACGGCAACCTGCCTGGAATTGAAGATTCAGAAAAAAATTAAAAACTTTTTTGCTGGCAGAGCCTTGGTATCCGTCATTACTTACCAATAAGTAAGTAGCTAAGGAAAAAGTGCCTACTTTTAGTAAGTGGATTTTCATGGTTAAATATACCTATCAACAAGTAACCAATAAACTTACAAATGAAAGAGGTATATAAACATGGCAAATATTACAGTATTCGGTAAAGGTAACATGGGTTCAGCAATCGGTGGCTTATTCCAAGAAGCAGGAAACGCCGTCGCTTACATCGGTTCTC
>NZ_JBOEQF010001305.1:0-508 GCF_050689315.1 Aerococcus sp. L_32 | reverse complement strand
AATAATGAAAGAAGGGATATTTATGAAAACAAGTAGAATTGTTGTAACCGGACGTGTGCAAGGTGTAGGCTTTCGTTATTTTACGGAAAGAATCGCCAAGAGAATGAAAGTTGCGGGAACTGTGGAGAATAAGAACGATGGATCAGTCGAAATTCTTGTTCAAGCAGATGATGCAACCTTGCGCGCTTTTATTGAAGAAGTCAAAGAAATGCCGGAAAACCCATCCGCCCATGTCGACAATATCCAAGTCGTTGAAACCTTCAATAGTGAGGAAATGGTGAAATTTCGCACGGTTTATTGAAATAACCTCCTAAATTAGCTACAATAGTAACGTTAGTCAAGACACTTAAACAAGAATCAAATAACTATATAAATTAAAGGACGTGAAGTATTGTCAAGCCGTTTAAAAAATAAACGCCTATCGCTAATTTTGCTAGTGATGTCACTCGTGGTATTTTTGGGTGGATGTGCCAATCCAAATAATCCAGATGGTCTTATGTACCGCTTT
>NZ_JBOEQF010001304.1:0-508 GCF_050689315.1 Aerococcus sp. L_32 | reverse complement strand
CATAATGAAAGAAGGGATATTAATGAAAACAAGTCGAATTGTTGTAACCGGACGTGTGCAAGGTGTAGGCTTTCGTTATTTTACGGAAAGAATCGCCAAGAGAATGAAAGTTGCGGGAACTGTGGAGAATAAGAACGATGGATCAGTAGAAATTCTTGTTCAAGCAGATGATGCCACATTGCGTGCTTTTATTGAAGAAGTCAAAGAAATGTCGGAAAACCCATCCGCCCATGTCGACAATATCCAAGTCGTTGAAACCTTCAATAGTGAGGAAATGGTGAAATTTCGCACGGTTTATTGAAATAGCCCCCTAAATTAGCTACAATAGTAACGTTAGTCAAGACACTTAAACAAGAATCAAATAACTATATAAATTAAAGGACGTGAAGTATTGTCAAGCCGTTTAAAAAATAAACGCCTATCGCTAATTATGCTAGTGATGTCACTCGTGGTATTTTTGGGTGGATGTGCCAATCCAAATAATCCAGATGGTTTTATGTACCGCTTA
>NZ_JBOEQF010001303.1:0-508 GCF_050689315.1 Aerococcus sp. L_32 | reverse complement strand
TATTACTGTATTCTTTATTATAACTTAAAATTTAATAATAGTGGTATGAAAAAGCTTTCATTTTTAGATAAATAAAAAAAGCGAGAACAAAAAATGTCCTCGCTTTCCAAGACTAGGGTCTAAGCTGTTCACACCAGCTTTTGACCAAGTACCCACTTCCCGTGGTGATTTTCATCGTGTACTTTCTTTAACTACATGCACAGACTTACAATATGCTGTGCGTGTCGCCTCATCGCATATTGCAATTCTAACATGAAATCACTTAGAAAACAATCCTTTTTTGTCGGATAAAGCTTTAATCGTTAAAGACTTTGAATTTAGTTATTATAACCGAATTACTTCAATTTTGTAGCCATCTGGATCAGTCACAAAGAAGTATCTTGGTTTGGTATCACCTGGTAATTGTTTAAGGTCAGTAACATCTAAACCTTTCTCGCTTTGCGATGCATGAAGCGCTTCTAAATCTTCTACAGCAATCGCAACATGACCATAGCCATTTCCTAAGTCG
>NZ_JBOEQF010001302.1:0-508 GCF_050689315.1 Aerococcus sp. L_32 | reverse complement strand
CTGAACCGATGTAAGCGACGTCGTTTCCTGCTTCTTGGAATAAGCCACCGATTGCTGAACCCATGTTACCTTTACCGAATACTGTAATATTTGCCATGTTTATATACCTCTTTCATATGTAAGTTTATTGGTTACTTGTTGATAGGTATATTTAACCATGAAAATCCACTTACTAAAAGTAGGCACTTTTTCCTTAGCTACTTACTTATTGGTAAGTAATGACGGATACCAAGGCTTTGCCAGCAAAAAATATTTTTAATTTTTTTCTGGATCTTCAATTCCAGGCAGGTTGCCGTTCAAATAATCATTCCCCCAGGCCCGCATCACTTCAATAATAGGTCTTAAGGTATCGCCCAATTCACTCAAGGAATACTCCACTCTTGGTGGCACTTCTGCATAGACGGTCCGCTGGATAATCCCGTCTGACTCCAACTTGCGCAGGTTTTCCGTCAAGACTTTCTGACTGATTCCTTCAATAGACCGGTGCAGTTCATTGAAACGGTAAGTT
>NZ_JBOEQF010001301.1:0-509 GCF_050689315.1 Aerococcus sp. L_32 | reverse complement strand
AAACGTAGTAAGAATCAAACTCATTACGCTGTTGATTTTAAGCTTAGTGCTGTAAAATTGTATGAAACAACAGAGATGAGTTATCGAGAAGTAGCCAATTCATTAGGGATGAATAACCCTAGTTTACTTTGTAATTGGCGCACTACTATCCTCAAGAAAGGCATCGATGGCTTATCAGAACAGAGAGGTAGGCCACCGAAAATGGGTAAACGGAAGAAAGCTGATAAGAAAATATTTCAAGATCCAAAGAAGATAACTAGAGAAGATGTAAACGTTGAGCGTCTGAGAGAACTTGAAAACGAAAATCGTGATTTGAGAATCGAGAATGAATTTTTAAAGGAATTAGGGAGATTGCAGGAAGCAGAGAAACAGCAACAAAGAAACAAATAGTTCAAGCGATCTACAATCTCCATAATATTAATAAATTCAAATTAGTTGATATTTTAAGAGTAACTGGTTTTCCAAAGGCAACTTATCACTATATTAGGAAGCAATCTAAACGCCCAGAC
>NZ_JBOEQF010001300.1:0-509 GCF_050689315.1 Aerococcus sp. L_32 | reverse complement strand
CAAGAAATTACAAGCCTTAGGCGCAAATGTACTTCGCGTGGATGTGGATGGTAAAACAGACGCAGAGCTTGCTAGTTTACTAGATTAGAATGGTCGTGACGAAATGAAATATTATCATCAATATATTAACGAACCATGGAAGAAAATTGTATTTTGGGGACTACTGTTATTGATTGTTGGCTTCCTACTATTCATTATCGGTGGTTTGATTGGATACAGCATATCGTCTGACCAATCAGCCTTCAATTTCTTAAACCCAGCTAGCTGGAACCATGTCTTCTCATTTATACGTTAACATGACTATAAGCAATTTGAGAGGTGATCCTGTAATCACCTCTTTTTTGATATGAAAATGACAAATGGATAGTCAAGCTAACTAGCAACAGGTGTTTACTTGTGTAGCCAACTGCTGGTTGACGAGGTCTTTTTTTAGATTGCCTTATTTTTGGACTAGGATTTTTCAGGTTCAAATAATGATTCGCCACAATTTGAATCAGTTTTTTAGTGGG
>NZ_JBOEQF010001299.1:0-510 GCF_050689315.1 Aerococcus sp. L_32 | reverse complement strand
CGATACTTGGTTGCTTTGGAAATTAACTAATGGAGAAGTTCACGCTACTGACTACTCAAATGCTTCTCGTACAATGTTGATGAATATTGAAAAGCTGGAGTGGGACGATGAAATGTTAGCCATGTTAAATATTCCAAAAATCATGATGCCTGAAATCCGCTCCAATTCAGAAGTATATGGTCATACAGTCGGCTTCCACTTCTATGGCTATGAAGTACCAATTTCTGGTATGGTAGGGGACCAACAAGGGGCCTTATTTGGTCAATTAGCTACAGAAGAAGGTACTGTAAAATCAACTTATGGTACTGGTGCTTTTATTGTCATGAATGCAGGTAGTGAGTTAAAATTATCGGAAAATAACCTTTTAACAACAGTTGGTTTCGTGATTGGTGACAAGGTAACTTACGCCTTAGAAGGGTCTGTATTCGTTGCTGGTTCAGCTATTCAATGGATTCGCGATGGTTTAGAGTTAATTGATAATGCTGCTGAAACTGAAGCTTTAGCCAACCG
>NZ_JBOEQF010001298.1:0-510 GCF_050689315.1 Aerococcus sp. L_32 | reverse complement strand
TGATACTTGGTTGCTTTGGAAATTAACTAATGGAGAAGTTCACGCTACTGACTACTCAAATGCTTCTCGTACAATGTTGATGAACATTGAAAAGCTGGAGTGGGACGATGAAATGTTAGCCATGTTAAATGTTCCAAAAATCATGATGCCTGAAATCCGCTCCAATTCAGAAGTATATGGTCATACAGTCGGATTCCACTTCTATGGCTATGAAGTACCAATTTCTGGTATGGTAGGGGACCAACAAGGGGCATTATTTGGTCAATTAGCTACAGAAGAAGGTACTGTAAAATCAACTTACGGTACTGGTGCCTTTATCGTAATGAATGCTGGAAGTGAGTTAAAATTATCTGAAAATAACCTATTAACGACAGTTGGTTTCGTGATTGGTGACAAGGTTACTTACGCCTTAGAAGGGTCTGTATTCGTTGCTGGTTCAGCTATTCAATGGATTCGAGATGGTTTAGAATTAATTGAAAACGCTGCCGAAACTGAAGCTTTAGCTAACCA
>NZ_JBOEQF010001297.1:0-510 GCF_050689315.1 Aerococcus sp. L_32 | reverse complement strand
TGATTGGCCACAACCTTGGCATTTGATGCGGATATCCGCACCTAAACGAATGATTTTCCAAGCATTTTCACCACACGGGTGTTGTTTTTTCATTTGCACGATATCGTGCATGCCATATTCTTTGTCTCCCAAGACATACACCTCTAATCTTCAAATTTAATATTCAAAAGATCTAGAATACGGGTTAAATCTTCTTCAGAAAGGTATTCGATTTCGATTTTACCGCGTTTTCCGCGACTATTGATTTGAACATTCGTCCCAAATTTATCCATTAACCGGTCTTCGCTTTCGCGGATATAAGGTGGCACGACTTCTTTCTTGCCGTCGTCTTTTTTAATATCCTTGTCCGCTGGCTCGTTTAAGGCTTGTACCATTTTCTCCAATTGGCGAACGGTAATGCCTTCTGCAACAACCTTCTTAGCTAGACTTGATTGGTCTTTTTTCGATTTTAAACCTAAAATAGTCCGGGCCTGACCTGCGGATAAGGCACCTGATTGCACTAGGGCTTTG
>NZ_JBOEQF010001296.1:0-510 GCF_050689315.1 Aerococcus sp. L_32 | reverse complement strand
TAAAGTCTTAGTGCAATCAGGTGCTTTATCAGCAGGTCAGGCCCGGACTATTTTAGGTTTAAAATCGAAAAAAGACCAATCAAGTCTAGCTAAGAAGGTTGTTGCAGAAGGCATTACCGTTCGCCAATTGGAGAAAATGGTACAAGCCTTAAACCAGCCAGCGGACAAGGATATTAAAAAAGACGACGGCAAGAAAGAAGTCGTGCCAATTTATATCCGCGAAAGCGAAGACCGGTTAATGGATAAATTTGGAACGAATGTTCAAATCAACAGTCGCGGAAAACGCGGTAAAATCGAAATCGAATACCTTTCTGAAGAAGATTTAACCCGTATTCTAGATATTTTGAATATTAAATTTGAAGATTAGAGGTGTATGTCTTGGGAGACAAAGAATATGGCATGCACGATATCGTGCAAATGAAAAAACAACACCCTTGTGGTGAAAATGCTTGGAAAATCATTCGTTTAGGTGCGGATATCCGCATTAAATGCCAAGGTTGTGGCCAATCT
>NZ_JBOEQF010001295.1:0-511 GCF_050689315.1 Aerococcus sp. L_32 | reverse complement strand
CGTTTGCTTCAACTATTATCATTAAATTTTGATTTAATAACTTACTTTTTTTAAAAAACACTTACTAAAAGTAAGCTCATATACAGTATACCTTATTTTTTCTCAGTGGTAAACACTCTTGCTTCTTTCTTCTCATATTTTTTGGTATCCCGAATAAAAAAGCCAAAACTTTGCTAATTCCAATGAAATGCTATACCAAATGATTTATAATAAAAGTGGAATATTAGGAGAAATGGAGTGAATGTGAATGTTTGAATGGTTTGCAACTGCCAACCCGATTTTACAAGCTACGCTGGCCGGCGTCTTTACTTGGTTGATGACGACCTTAGGTTCAGCATTGGTATTTTTCTTTAATGAAATTAACCGTCGTGTATTGGATATTATGAATGGATTTGCTGCTGGGGTTATGATTGCCGCAAGTTTCTGGTCACTTCTTGCCCCATCAATTGAATATGCAGAGGCAGGTGGGTGGGGCCGTTTTGCCTTTGTACCAGCCTTAATTGGTTTTATC
>NZ_JBOEQF010001294.1:0-511 GCF_050689315.1 Aerococcus sp. L_32 | reverse complement strand
TATAAAACCAATTAAGGCTGGTACAAAGGCAAACCGGCCCCAACCACCTGCCTCTGCATATTCAATTGATGGGGCAAGAAGTGACCAGAAACTTGCGGCAATCATAACCCCAGCAGCAAATCCATTCATAATATCCAATACACGACGATTAATTTCATTAAAGAAAAATACCAATGCTGAACCTAAGGTCGTCATCAACCAAGTAAAGACGCCGGCCAGCGTAGCTTGTAAAATCGGGTTGGCATTTGCAAACCATTCAAACATTCACATTCACTCCATTTCTCCTAATATTCCACTTTTATTATAAATCATTTGGTATTGCATTTCATTGGAATTAGCAAAGTTTAGGCTTTTTTATTTGGGATACCAAAAAATATGAGAAGAAAGAAGCAAGAGTGTTTACCACTGAGAAAAAATAAGGTATACTGTATATAAGCTTACTTTTAATAAGTGATTTTTTAAAAAAGTAAGTTGTTAAATCAAAATTTAATGATAATAGTTGAAGCAAACT
>NZ_JBOEQF010001293.1:0-511 GCF_050689315.1 Aerococcus sp. L_32 | reverse complement strand
CGTACAAGTTCCTGAACGTTATCTTTTAAAATAGCATCGATATCAGACGAGTACCCCATCAATTGACGGTGGTCTTTATATTCATCTACGTCTAACAACTTCCGCTTACCATCAGGAAAAATCTTGATATCTAAATCATAATCGATATATTTCAAGGCTTCGTCATCCAATACGTAAGGGGATGCTAAATTACAATAATAAGATACGCCGTTCGGACGAATCATTGTAATAATATTGAACCAATAGTGTTTATGGAAATATAGTAGGGCGGGTTCTCTAGTCACCCATCGTCTACCGTCAAAATCAACAACCAAGGTATGATCATTGCAAGCAATGATACTTTGGTCACTTGTTTTTAAAACCATAGAATCTCGCCAAGTGCGATGTAAGGAACCATCGTGCTTGTAGCTTTTGACTGTGATGAATTCACCTTCTTTAGGGTTTCTCATCACCAAACCTACTTTCTACACCTAGCTAGGTTGTAACATAAAATATTATATCATAATGAAAA
>NZ_JBOEQF010001292.1:0-512 GCF_050689315.1 Aerococcus sp. L_32 | reverse complement strand
GGCTAGAAACCCACTCAAAAATTTTGCTTATTTTAAACTAATAAAAAACATTTGTCTTATATAATGCCTTGATTAATATGTATTTACCTAACTTATAGATGTATGTGATTATTTTCAAAAAGAACAATCATGTACAAAAAAGCGTTCATATGAACGCTTTTAAAATATTATTATTTATTTCTCTAACATATCGTAGCGACCTGTATGTAAGTGTCTTATCGTTTCACCACCTGGTAGTGGAGGTAAGCCTAATGAATCTTCTCTAGTAAATGCTTCTTTTAGTCCCTCTGTCCATGAGACATATACCATGTTTTCTGGACTAATTTCATGGAAAATTTCATCTCCTCGTCCTTCTTGAATCTTAAGTCCAAATTGTGGATCTATTAGGGTCCCACGCCCAACTACAACAATATCAGTATAATTTTCTACCGCATCTTTAGCACTTTCTTCATCAAAGACACCACCCACAGCGAATAATTTGGTTTCATCGTCTAAGACAGTTTTGAATAATG
>NZ_JBOEQF010001291.1:0-512 GCF_050689315.1 Aerococcus sp. L_32 | reverse complement strand
AGCTAGAAACCCACTCAAAAATTTTGCTTATTTTAAAATAATAAAAAACATTTTTCTTATATAATGCCTTGATTAATATGTATTTACCCAACTTATAGCTGCACGTGATTATTTTCAAAAAGAACAATCATGTACAAAAAAGCGTTCATATGAACGCTTCTAAAATATTATTATTTATTTCCCTAACATATCGTAGTGACCTGTATGTAAGTGTCTTATCGTTTCACCACCTGGTAGTGGAGGTAAGCCTAATGAATCTTCTCTAGTAAATGCTTCTTTTAGTCCCTCTGTCCATGAGACATATGCCATGTTTTCTGGGCTAATTTCATGGAAAATTTCATGTCCACGTCCTTCTTGAATCTTAAGTCCAAATTGTGGATCTATTAGGGTCCCACGCCCAACTACAACAATATCAGTATAATTTTCCACCGCATCTTTAGCATTTTCTTCGTCAAAGACACCACCCACAGCGAATAATTTGGTTTCATCGTCTAAGACAGTTTTGAATAATT
>NZ_JBOEQF010001290.1:0-512 GCF_050689315.1 Aerococcus sp. L_32 | reverse complement strand
AAAGAAATTACAAGCCTTAGGCGCAAATGTACTTCGCGTGGATGTGGATGGTAAAACAGACGCAGAGCTTGCTAGTTTACTAGATTAGAATGGTCGTGACGAAATGAAATATTATCATCAATATATCAACGAACCATGGAAGAAAATTGTATTTTGGGGACTACTGTTATTGATTGTTGGCTTCCTACTATTCATTATCGGTGGTTTGATTGGATACAGCGTATCTTCTGACCAATCAGCCTTCAATTTCTTAAACCCGGCTAGCTGGAACCATGTCTTCTCATTTATTCGTTAACATGACTATAAGCAATTTGAGGGGTGATCCTGTTATCACCTCTTTTTTTTGGTATGAAAAATGACAAATGGATAGTCAAGCTAACTAGCAACAGGTGTTTACTTGCGTAGCCAACTGCTGGTTGACGAGGTCTTTTTTTAGATTGCCTTATTTTTGGACTAGGATTTTTCAGGTTCAAATAATGATTCGCCACAATTTGAATCAGTTTTTTAGTGGC
>NZ_JBOEQF010001289.1:0-512 GCF_050689315.1 Aerococcus sp. L_32 | reverse complement strand
ACTACGCGTTTGTATTTAGGTTCTGTCATTCTATTCTCCTTACTAAAAAGGTTGAGAAAGAAACCTTTCCCAACCTATTTTAAATTCCCTCTTCATTACTTCTCTATTTTAAGCAAATTCAAAAAGTCTATATCGGGATGTTGTTAAATTATTTACCCATTTGAGCAGCAACTTCACTAGCAAAGTCGTCTTGGCGTTTTTCAATACCTTCGCCGACTTCAAAACGGAAGAAACCTTTGATTTCAGCATTGTTTTCTTTTGCAACTTCTGCAACAGTTTTGCTGTCATCTAATAAGTATTTTTGATCAACTAAGCAGATTTCTGCGAAGAATTTACGTAAACGACCAGTAATCATTTTTTCAACGATTTCTTTTGGTTTACCTTCGTTTAATGATTGTTCTGTAAGAACTGCTTTTTCATGTTCGTAAACTTCAGCAGGTACAGATTCTTCGTTTAAGAATTGAGGTTTCATACCACCGATGTGCATAGATACCATGCTAGCAAATTCAGGG
>NZ_JBOEQF010001288.1:0-513 GCF_050689315.1 Aerococcus sp. L_32 | reverse complement strand
GCCTCTTCCGCGAATTGGCGACCTGCTTTTAGGAATCCATCAACATCTTTCATAGTCGTCATCATTTGGCCAGCTGGCGTTAATGCTGGGTCTTTCATCCGCTCTACCATCAATTGTGTCGTTTCAATAACCGATTGATCAGCTTCAATCGCCTCTAACATGCCTTGCATGTCTTGCAAAATACATAACCCTTCGTCCATAGCTTGCGTTTTTTGGAAAGTTTCCTCTTCAGCAACCTTAGTCTTCAAGTCAATCCCGTAATGGACATCCGCCATATTGGCATCTTTACTGGACCAGACTAAGTACAAGATGAAGTATTTCATGAATTCAATATCTGACGCTTTAATCCCGTAAGCGGCATCCGGTTGAATATCTAACAGTCTAAATTCTAGGTACTTAATCCCTTTATTCAGTAAAGACCGGGCTTTGTTGGCACCACGTAATCGAACATTTGAGTAAAATTCTTTCTCAGCGATTAAACGGCCCTCAGTCACGTTGGCCTCTAATTGAGTA
>NZ_JBOEQF010001287.1:0-513 GCF_050689315.1 Aerococcus sp. L_32 | reverse complement strand
GACGCAATTAGAGGCCAACGTGACTGAGGGGCGTTTAATCGCTGAGAAAGAATTTTACTCAAATGTTCGATTACGTGGTGCCAACAAAGCCCGGTCTTTACTGAATAATGGGATTAAGTACCTAGAATTTAGACTGTTAGATATTCAACCGGATGCCGCTTACGGGATTAAAGCGTCAGATATTGAATTCATGAAATACTTCATCATGTACTTAGTCTGGTCCTGTAAAGATGCCAATATGGCGGATGTCCATTACGGGATTGACTTGAAGACTAAGGTTGCTGAAGAGGAAACTTTCCAAAAAACGCAAGCTATGGACGAAGGGTTATCTATTTTGCAAGACATGCAAGACATGTTAGTGGCGATTGAAGCTGATCAATCGGTTATTGAAACGACACAATTGATGGTAGACAGGATGAAAGACCCAGCATTAACGCCAGCTGGCCAAATGATGACGACTATGAAAGACGTTGATGGATTCCTAAAAGCAGGGCGCCAATTCGCGGAAGAGGT
>NZ_JBOEQF010001286.1:0-513 GCF_050689315.1 Aerococcus sp. L_32 | reverse complement strand
TAGTATCTTCATCTAACATTGCTTCACGGAAATCAGCTGGATCTAAGTGGGTACCAGATAATTCGTTAGGGTTTAAATCTTCTTCTAGGTCTAAAGAAACGATTTCTTCACGGTAACGTACGAACATTTTTTTGTGTGCGTAGTCATCCGCTTCGTTAATTTTAAACCATAGGTCAGAAAATTCTTCCATAGCATGCATGTGTTCCATGTAGCGTTCAGTCGCTTCTTTTGGCCCAGACACAGTACCATTGATCCCTTCATCACCAATTAAAATACGGCCTTTTAAGCCGAGTGATTTACAGAATTGTAATTCGTCTTTGGCGAATTGTTCTGCATCTTTAATAGGTACATATTTATAGTAAAGTAGTACCTGGAATTCGTTATTATTCATTTATTATTCCTCCATCATATTGCAGGTATGACTGCGAGTTTTTACGGATTACATTATAAGGCATAAACCAGGGATAAACAAGTACTAAATTTGTTTCGAATGTTTAAAAAGTTCACAATCCT
>NZ_JBOEQF010001285.1:0-513 GCF_050689315.1 Aerococcus sp. L_32 | reverse complement strand
CACCCGAACGTTCCAATTCTTTTGCTGCATAGTAGGTGTTTAGAGGATTCCCAAATCCCGATTGTAGATCTAACAACAAGGGTTGCGCCTTCTTCAATCCCAAACTGAATGCATAATTTTTATATTCAGTGATCGACAACAACCCTTGGTCACCCTCCGCAATTAAATGGTCAGTGGTTAATTGACCAGATAGGAAAATGGCTGGTGCCTTGCTGTTGGCTAACATTTGAAAAGTATGCCCGTCACCACAAGCGGGAATAATCGCTGTGGGAGCTTGTTTTAAATCTGCTAATAATGTCATTGAAAAATCCTCCTAATCACTACTACAAGTCTGTTATATGGCTTACTAGTGACAATTTGATTCGTCTTATCTTTATTGCTCCTAGTTTTTTACATATATTTTAAGTTTTTAGTAAATAAAAAAAGCGCCCTTTGACTGGTTAAGTCAAAGGGCGCTTTCTGCACGGTACCACCTTTAATTTTTCTAATAGTTGGTTAGACTATTAGACTCAC
>NZ_JBOEQF010001284.1:0-514 GCF_050689315.1 Aerococcus sp. L_32 | reverse complement strand
TAAAATTAGGTAAACCGCAGCGTCACGCCAAGTAGATAAACCAATCATAGATACCATTGATTCAACCACACCGATTAAAATACCACCT
This sequence comes from Aerococcus sp. L_32, assembly GCF_050689315.1. NCBI lineage: Bacteria > Bacillati > Bacillota > Bacilli > Lactobacillales > Aerococcaceae > Aerococcus > Aerococcus sp. L_32. The sequence goes on along the minus strand of NZ_JBOEQF010001284.1, from coordinate 426 downwards.
AACATGGCACCAGGAATTGATCCGATACCACCTAAAACAGCGGCTACGAAAGCTTTAATACCTGGTGTTAGTCCCATAGTTGGCGAAATAGAATTATAGTAGATACCAACTAATACGCCACCAGCACCAGCTAAAGCCGATCCAATAGCGAACGTAAAGGAAATGACATTATCTACTGAAATCCCCATTAAACGCGCTGCATCAGCATCTACAGATACTGCACGCATCCCTTGACCCATTTTTGTTTGACGAACAGTGTATTGTAAGGCAATCATCAAGATAATCGTTACAATGAAGATCACTACTTGTTGTGTTGAGATCGTAAATAAACCTAAATCTAATGATAAGTTTGGTAATGATGTAGGGAAGGCACGTACTTCTGGTCCTACATAGTAGATCATAAAGTTTTGTAATAGGTAAGATACT
>NZ_JBOEQF010001283.1:0-514 GCF_050689315.1 Aerococcus sp. L_32 | reverse complement strand
GGTATCTTACCTATTACAAAACTTTATGATCTACTATGTAGGACCAGAAGTACGTGCCTTCCCTACATCATTACCAAACTTATCACTGGATTTAGGTTTATTTACGATTTCAACACAACAAGTGGTGATTTTCATTGTAACGATTATCTTGATGATTGCCCTACAGTACATTGTTCGTCAAACAAAAATGGGTCAAGGTATGCGTGCAGTATCTGTAGATGCTGATGCAGCGCGTTTAATGGGGATTTCAGTAGATAATGTCATTTCCTTTACCTTCGCTATTGGATCGGCTTTAGCTGGTGCTGGTGGGGTATTAGTTGGTATCTACTATAATTCTATTTCGCCAACTATGGGACTAACACCAGGTATTAAAGCTTTCGTAGCGGCTGTTTTAGGTGGTATCGGATCAATTCCTGGTGCCATGTTAGGTGGTATTTTAATCGGTGTGGTTGAATCAATGGTATCTATGATTGGTTTATCTACTTGGCGTGACGCTGCGGTTTACTTCATTTTG
>NZ_JBOEQF010001282.1:0-514 GCF_050689315.1 Aerococcus sp. L_32 | reverse complement strand
CAGTATCTTCATCTAACATTGCTTCACGGAAATCAGCTGGATCTAAGTGGGTACCAGATAATTCGTTAGGGTTTAAATCTTCTTCTAAGTTTAAAGAAACGATTTCTTCACGGTAACGTACGAACATTTTTTTGTGTGCGTAGTCATCCGCTTCGTTAATTTTAAACCATAGGTCAGAAAATTCTTCCATAGCATGCATGTGGTCCATGTAGCGTTCAGTTGCTTCTTTTGGACCAGATACAGTACCATTGATCCCTTCATCACTAATTAAAATACGGCCTTTTAAGCCGATTGATTTACAGAATTGTAATTCGTCTTTTGCGAATTGCTCTGCATCTTTAATAGGTACATATTTGTAGTAAAGTAGTACCTGGAATTCGTTGTTATTCATTTATTATTCCTCCATCATATTGCAGGTATGACTGCGAGTTTTTACGGATTACATTATAAGGCATAAATCGAGGATTAACAAGTACTAAATTTGTTTCCAGCGTTGAAAAAAGTCCACAATCCC
>NZ_JBOEQF010001281.1:0-514 GCF_050689315.1 Aerococcus sp. L_32 | reverse complement strand
CGATTCCAGGACTATTCGCTGCTGGTGAAGTTGCAGGAGGTATCCATGCTGGTAACCGTTTAGGTGGTAATGCCTTAGCCGATATCTTTACCTTTGGACGCATTGCAGCCATCACTGCCATAGCCGAAATTGACTAAGTATAAGTTATGAAAATCAATAAAATAAGAAAAGCACGTTACTTCAAAGAGCAGCGTGCTTTTTGCTTAGCGTTTATCTATCAAATATCTCTTTAATACAAAATCCAATATACATCCGGTTATGACCGATAGGGTTAGGAAATAGAACCGATAGGTTAGCCCCACTGAAGTTGAATCTTAGAATAATTGCTCTTTAAATGTCCTTAGTGATGAGGAATTAACTGTCTTAATTATCCACGTTCTCATCTGGTACTGTTGTGATATGTTCATCCTGATACGGTGTATTGATATAATCTTGTATCTCTTCAACGGTGATATTCTCACTATTGATATCTTCGATTTCACTATTGTAAATTTGCCCTTCAAAGAAATGGAAA
>NZ_JBOEQF010001280.1:0-514 GCF_050689315.1 Aerococcus sp. L_32 | reverse complement strand
CTTCCATTTCTTTGAAGGGCAAATTTACAATAGTGAAATCGAAGATATCAATAGTGAGAATATCACCGTTGAAGAGATACAAGATTATATCAATACACCGTATCAGGATGAACATGTCACAACAGTACCAGATGAGAACGTGGATAATTAAGACAGTTAATTCCTCATCACTAAGGACATTTAAAGAGCAATTATTCTAAGATTCAACTTCAGTGGGGCTAACCTATCTGTTCTATTTCCTAACCTTATCGGTCATAACCGGATGTATATTGGATTTTGTATTAAAGCGATATTTGATAGATAAACGCTAAGCAAAAAGCACGCTACTCTTTGAAGTAACGTGCTTTTCTTATTTTATTGATTTTCATAACTTATACTTAGTCAATTTCGGCTATGGCAGTGATGGCTGCAATCCGTCCGAAGGTAAAGATGTCAGCTAAGGCATTACCACCTAGACGGTTACCAGCGTGAATCCCACCAGCAACTTCACCAGCAGCGAATAGTCCAGGAATCA
>NZ_JBOEQF010001279.1:0-515 GCF_050689315.1 Aerococcus sp. L_32 | reverse complement strand
TGGGCCAAAGGGATAGTATTGGTAGAAAAGTTGCCATTCTCCGTTTATATACGAAAAGCCGTTTGGGTCGTTGATCAGTCCGGTTTTGGGTTCCAGGTGGAAGTGGTTGCGCCATGGTGATTGGTCCGCTAATTCATTGAGTGCTGTGACATAGTCCTCTGGCCAGTCGGCATAGTTTCGGTATCGATCTGCTTTGTTAAAGCTGTGTAATTTAAAAGACATGTGTATCCTCCTAATAAATGATGAATTTCTTGCATCCTCATTTTTGTGTTTATGATGCTATCATTTTAAGCATATCTTGGAAAAATAGCAAGCGTTTCCATACTAGATATCCTTATTTTTCAATGGATTTATATGTAAATGAAATATTTTCTGTCAAACGTTTGACATATTACCATTCGCCTGTTAAAATTCTAATCAAGTAAATGAAAACGCTTAAATTTACAAAATAAATATGAAGAAAAGAGGTAAATATCATGAATCATAAAGAAGTTGCCAAACGTATCCACCAAGCG
>NZ_JBOEQF010001278.1:0-515 GCF_050689315.1 Aerococcus sp. L_32 | reverse complement strand
ACAGTTGATGACAACTCATAAGTTGCTGGGTATAAGTAGCCTTCCAACTTGTAGCGCACGTCGTCATTTTCAGATACGTCAGTCAATAATTCTGGGTATGTCGCCAATAATTCATCAAATAAACCGTCATCCGTCATTTGTGCTAAGGCATCTTCTTGTTCAATGCCAAGTGCATCTGCAATAATTTGCGAAATGGCCTCTAGCGATGAACCTTCAGGAATAGCCACTGAGTCAACTTGAGCTGTAGCCCCTTGTTGTAGCTCGTTATTAGCATCTGTATAGCCTATATTCTTGTGTAAGGTGTAAGTACCCGCTTCAATCGCGTCATTCCCAAAGAATCTTAAATAAGTTGTAAAAAGGAAATCGTTAAAGATAATGCCTTCATCATCCAAGATGCTTGCAATATCGGCTGTTGTCGACCCTTCTGGTATGGTAACCTCGACTGTTTCGTCCGAGCTACCGATACCTCCTGTAAAAATCATAAACGTTAGGGATAAACCAACAACCACAATAAA
>NZ_JBOEQF010001277.1:0-515 GCF_050689315.1 Aerococcus sp. L_32 | reverse complement strand
GCAGTTGATGACAACTCATAAGTTGCTGGGTATAAGTAGCCTTCCAACTTGTAACGCACGTCGTCATTTTCCGATACGTCGGTCAATAATTCTGGGTATGTCGCCAATAATTCATCGAATAGACCGTCATCCGTCATTTGTGCTAAGGCGTCTTCTTGTTCAATGCCAAGTGCATCTGCAATAATTTGCGAAATGGCCTCTAGCGATGAACCTTCTGGAATTGCCACTGAGTCAACTTGAGCTGTAGCCCCTTGTTGTAGCTCGTTATTAGCATCTGTATAGCCTAGATTCTTGTGTAAGGTGTAAGTACCCGCTTCAATCGCGTCATCCCCAAAGAATCGTAAGTAAGTTGTAAAAAGGAAATCGTTAAAGATAATGCCTTCATCATCCAAGATGCTTGCAATATCAGCTGTTGTCGACCCTTCTGGTATGGTAACCTCGACTGTTTCGTCCGAACTGCCGATACCTCCTGTAAAAATCATAAACGATAGGGATAAACCAACAACCACAATAAG
>NZ_JBOEQF010001276.1:0-516 GCF_050689315.1 Aerococcus sp. L_32 | reverse complement strand
TTCGTAGCGACCGGCATCAATGGTCACAATATCGATTTGGGTGTTAAAAGTGGTGTGACGACAGTGGTCTGACCAGTATGTATCAATGACTTTCAACTCAGTTAAATTGGGATTACGGTTTTCAGATTTAAAATATTCTTGGCAAAATCGCAAGTCGTCTAAATCCATGGAGAATTTATGAGCTAGGTTAACTAAATCAGCTTCAGACATTTCGGTGAAACCTACAACTTCCTCAAGCTCTTCAGTAGATGAAGAGTAAATCTCAAATGGGGGTTCATCCATGGCAATGACGGTATTTTCAACCGGATTGATGAAGTAATTTTCAAAAATTTGCCCTTGGTCTGGTGTGACATTATTTAAAGTCACGACTTTAGAATGGAAAACTTTGACTTCTTCAAAACCAAGCACATGTTGGATCATTTCCGTCATCATTTGCTCATGTTCATTGTATTGACCAGTCACTTGGCGGTAGCAGAAAGTGTAGTCAGCGGTGGGGATTTCTTCGATAAAAGTTAT
>NZ_JBOEQF010001275.1:0-516 GCF_050689315.1 Aerococcus sp. L_32 | reverse complement strand
TTAACTTTTATCGAAGAAATCCCGAGCGCTGACTACACTTTCCGCTACCGCCAAGTGACTGGTCAGTACAATGAACATGAGCAAATGATGACGGAAATGATCCAACATGTGCTTGGTTTTGAAGAAGTAAAAGTCTTCCATTCTAAAGTCGTGACTTTAGACAATGTCACATCAGACCAAGGGCAAATTTTTGAAAATTATTTCATCAATCCGGTTGAAAATACCGTTATTGCCATGGATGAACCCCCATTTGAAATTTACCCTTCATCAACAGAAGAGCTTGAGGAAGTTGTTGGTTTCACCGAAATGACTGAAGCTGATTTAATAAACCTAGCTCAAAAATTCTCCATGGACTTAGACGACTTGCTATTTTGCCAAAAATATTTTAAATCTGAAAACCGTAATCCCAATTTAACTGAGTTGAAAGTCATTGATACATACTGGTCAGACCACTGTCGTCACACCACTTTCAACACCCAAATCGATATTGTGACCATCGATGCCGGTCGCTACGAG
>NZ_JBOEQF010001274.1:0-516 GCF_050689315.1 Aerococcus sp. L_32 | reverse complement strand
TTCACCTAAAACCCGGTCATCAGAAGAAGCTAATGATAAACCATCTTTAATAACAGATTCGATTGAACCTAAATCAGCGTTTGGATCAATGTACAAGTCTACGTACATATGACGAGTGGTATTAGAAGAGTTGGTTACATTTTCGATGTTACGGTTAGGGACAAAGTGCCTTGAACCGTCATCTCCAGATAGAATAGTTGTCCGGATACCCGTTGAAATAATGGTACCTGATAAACCAGCGATTGTAACATAGTCTCCAACAGCAAATTGGTGTTCTAAAAGAATGAAAAAACCATTGACCACGTCAGTGATAAAGCCTTGTGCACCAAGACCTAAGGCTAGGGAAGCAACCCCGGCACCGGCTACTAGTGTGGCTACTGGTAAACCTAGAATGGCTAGAATAGAGTAACCTAATAGGAAATAGTAAGTATATTGAACAACGTTTTCCACTAATTTATGGATGGTTTTGTTCCGTTGGATAGACCCAACGTTGCGGTTTTCAATCCGTTTAGCGTC
>NZ_JBOEQF010001273.1:0-516 GCF_050689315.1 Aerococcus sp. L_32 | reverse complement strand
CGGTTGTCATCTTTACGGAAGTTTTGGTTGCCACGGTCGCGACCGCCACCATCGTTGTTTCCGCGATTAGAAGACGCTGGTTTGCTTGCGCCATCTGCGTTTAAACGACGGATTGACAATGCAATCTTACCGTCATCAGCTACATTGGTCACTAAAACAGTTACTTCATCTCCAACCGATAAGACATCGTTGATATCTTTCACGTAGCCTTCAGCTACTTCAGAGATGTGGACTAAACCATTTTTGCCTTCTCCTAAATCAACAAATGCACCAAATTTTGTAATCCCTGTAACTTTTCCAGTAACTTTATTTCCTACTTCAATTGCCATGTATCCCAAATATCCTCCTTGAAATTCTTGCATCCGGTAAATGGATTTTTATCCGGACGAGTAAAGCTATTTCTAGTTTACCTTGTTATCGCAATTTATTCATCATTATTTTCTTGATTTTGTAAATAAGCCTTATTTAAGATTTCAGCTTGTTTAGAAGCGTTATCTTCAGGTACACTGAAGATAA
>NZ_JBOEQF010001272.1:0-517 GCF_050689315.1 Aerococcus sp. L_32 | reverse complement strand
TAAAGTGCGCTTCCAAGGACATCCACTTGAATTCGGCGTGTCTGAAGACATGATTGGTCGTGTATTCGATGGACTTGGTAACATCAACGATAACGGTCCAGAAATCATCGCTGACGAAAGCCGTGACATCAATGGTCAAGCCATTAACCCAATGGCTCGTGACTACCCGGATGAATTTATTCAAACTGGTATCTCAACAATTGACCACTTAAACACCTTAGTTCGTGGTCAAAAACTACCCGTATTCTCTGGTTCAGGTTTACCGCATAAAGAGCTTGCTGCCCAAATCGCACGTCAAGCCACTGTGCTAGGTGACGACGACCAATTCGCCGTTGTCTTTGCAGCAATGGGGGTTACCTTTGAAGAGGCTGAATACTTCATGGAATCATTCCGTGAAACAGGTGCCATCGACCGTTCAGTATTGTTCATCAACTTAGCGGATGACCCTTCAATTGAACGTTTAGCAACGCCAAAAATTGCCTTAACAGCAGCAGAATACTTAGCTTACGAAAAAGAT
>NZ_JBOEQF010001271.1:0-517 GCF_050689315.1 Aerococcus sp. L_32 | reverse complement strand
GTCTTTTTCGTAAGCTAAGTATTCTGCTGCTGTTAAGGCAATTTTTGGTGTTGCTAAACGTTCGATTGAAGGGTCATCCGCTAAGTTGATGAACAATACAGAGCGGTCGATGGCACCTGTTTCACGGAATGATTCCGTGAAGTATTCAGCCTCTTCAAAAGTTACCCCCATTGCTGCAAAGACAACGGCGAATTGATCGTCGTCACCTAGCACAGTGGCTTGACGTGCGATTTGGGCAGCAAGCTCTTTATGTGGTAAACCTGAACCAGAGAATACGGGTAGTTTTTGTCCACGAACTAAGGTGTTCAAATGGTCAATTGTTGAGATACCAGTTTGAATAAATTCATCCGGGAAGTCACGGGCCATTGGGTTAATGGCTTGACCATTGATGTCACGACTTTCTTCAGCAATGATTTCTGGACCGTTGTCGTTGATGTTACCAAGGCCATCAAATACACGACCAATCATGTCTTCAGACACGCCGAATTCAAGTGGGTGTCCTTGGAAACGTACTTTG
>NZ_JBOEQF010001270.1:0-517 GCF_050689315.1 Aerococcus sp. L_32 | reverse complement strand
CGTGAAAAAAATATGAAAGTTGGATGTTTTATATGAAGCAATTTATTAAACATTCTCCCTTGGCTTTGGCCAAGTTGATGTGTTTGTGTGAAAACCACCAATTCTAATAAACATATTGAAAGGGGAGGCTTATGGAAATAATTATATCTTCAATGTTAGTTTTTATCTCTACGTCCATCGATTATTTGGTTGTTTTAACGATTCTTTTCTCTACCATGAATACGGGTAAACAACGATCAATTTATATTGGCCAATATATTGGAACGGGGTTGCTCGTTGGCTTTAGTCTCATTGCAGCGTACTTCCTGAACTTTATTCCACAAGATTGGGTGATTGGATTACTTGGTTTACTTCCTTTGATTCTGGGGATTCGGGCTATCTTCATCGATGAAGATGTAGATGAAAAGGACTTAGAAGAAAAGATGTCGCATAGACAGTCAGAAGTTGCGAGTGTGGTTGCTCTGACCATTGCCCTTGGCGGAGATAATTTGGGGATTTATATTCCTTACTTTACTGG
>NZ_JBOEQF010001269.1:0-517 GCF_050689315.1 Aerococcus sp. L_32 | reverse complement strand
TTTTATCAGTAGCTTTTGTCTTTTTATTATTTTTGACAAAAGAAAATAATGGTTTTTTAGCCTTCTTCTCGTCTTTATTGTCACCATTGCTATCAGAAGAGTCGGTATTGCCATTCGCATAAGCTGCATTTTGAATTGGAGAGGTTTGGTACTCTTCGTAAGCCTCATGGTGGACGTCTTCATCATCATATACTGTATCCGCAAATGAAGCTGCAGGAATTTCAATCGTATCATGTAAGTCGTCATCCAATTCACGATGGGTAAAAATATAGTCACAATTTGGACAAATTTTTGTATCTGCTAGAATTGTCGACTGACAGTTTGGACATATCATAGTTATCGTTGCTCCTCATCTATTTATCACAATTTCCCTTCAATATTTACGGGTTTAAAAGTGTGATTTACTTCAATCCATGATAGCATAGTTTTGTAGAGGACAGTACAATTACCAAGAATTTTAGTGTTTTTTTAAGGAGTAAAATATGACCTATCAACAAAAAACTATACCAACAAAAGT
>NZ_JBOEQF010001268.1:0-517 GCF_050689315.1 Aerococcus sp. L_32 | reverse complement strand
CTTTATCAGTAGCTTTAGTCTTTTTATTGTTTTTGACAAAAGAAAATAATGGTTTTTTAGCCTTCTTCTCGTCTTTATTGTCACCATTGCTATCAGAAGAGTCGGTATTGCCATTCGCATAAGCTGCATTTTGAATTGGAGAGGTTTGGTGCTCTTCGTAAGCCTCATGGTGGTCGTCTTCATCATCATATAATGTATCCGCAAATGAAGCTGCAGGAATTTCAATCGTATCATGTAAGTCGTCATCCGATTCACGATGGGTAAAAATATAGTCACAATTTGGACAAATTTTTGTATCTGCTAGAATTGTCGACTGACAGTTTGGACATATCATAGTTATCGTTGCTCCTCATCTATTCATCACAATTTCCCTTCAATATTTACGGGTTTAAAAGTGTGATTTACTTCAATCCATGATAGCATAGTTTTATAGAGGACAGTACAATTACCAAGAATTTTAGTGTTTTTTTAAGGAGTAAAATATGACCTATCAACAAAAAACTTTACCAACAAAAGC
>NZ_JBOEQF010001267.1:0-518 GCF_050689315.1 Aerococcus sp. L_32 | reverse complement strand
GGTTCATGGCATGTACACCGGTAAGGGTTGTATGTAATTGTTGGGCTACTTTGTCGTCCGACTGGTTAATTTCTGCTTCGGTCTTACCAGCGTATTTTTGGACTTTTCGGGCATAGGTCATAAATGATGTTGGTACATTGGAATCAGTAATAGCTTGATCTGTGACAATAGGTGTATTAAATACGCCCCCACCAATTGCCGGATTATTTAAAATCACGGAGATAGCCACTGTACCACCTAATGACAGGCCAAAAACTGCCACCTGCTTATAACCTTTTTCAACCATAAAATCGTAGGCATCTTGACCGTCTTGTAACCATGCAACTGGATTGTCTTCCTTAATTAAATCGAAGACGTTCATAGTGCCATGTCCTGTTAAATGAGGTGCATAAACAGTGTAACCTTCACGATTTAACCGACGTCCCAACATCCGCACGTCGTTCGAAGTACCTGTAAAGGCGTGGAAAAGGATTACTGCCCTTTCATCACCCTCAAAGAAAAATGGTTCTGGTAATTTT
>NZ_JBOEQF010001266.1:0-518 GCF_050689315.1 Aerococcus sp. L_32 | reverse complement strand
AACGCAATTGTTGACACGCCCGCAAAAGTTGTCTATATTTGTAATATCATGACACAACTTGGCGAGACTGAGCATTTCTCAGATGCAGACCATGTACGTGTAATTAACGAACACTTAGGGGCTAAGGCGATAGACACGGTGCTATTGAATAAAACCCCAGTACCCTTTGAATACTTGGAGGGTGCCAGTGAAAAGGACTATTTAGTTCAAATCACTCAAGACCGTCAAGGCTTGGCAGATCAAAAATGTCAGGTGGTTGGCTGTGACTTTTTAAATCTTGAAAAAAGTGGGGTTTACCACAACCAGGATAAATTAGTCGGCGCTATTATGGATGTCATGAACGATCGCATAAAATAAAGTGAATAAGAAAGAGGTGAGCTGGTGGCTTCATTTGCAGGAGATGTAAAGAAAGAACTCACTCAGCTAACAGTGGACTATGAGCACGCGCGTTCAGAGCTAGCAGCCATTCTACGTATGAACGGATCGATTTCCCTTATGAATGGGCAATTAATCTTAAA
>NZ_JBOEQF010001265.1:0-519 GCF_050689315.1 Aerococcus sp. L_32 | reverse complement strand
AAGGTAAACCTGAAGACATCTTCAGTAACCCACAACACAACCGTACAAAAGAATTCTTAGACAAAGTTTTATAATAAATAACGACAGAAAAGGTATGTGATGTTTTCTATCACATACCTTTTTCTTTATTCACTTCAAATTCTATCTTACAGCACCATACAAGGCTTTGTCCGAAATACCTGAATTATTGGCTAAAGCTGCTTTTCGTAGCCCTTCATATTCGAAGTTTAAGGCTAAAGCCAGTTGTCTGTCAGCTTCATTTCGACTATCTTGATCAAAAGACAAACGGTTCATTTGCACTTCTTTAAACAAGAAATGCACAATATTTTCTAAAGCTTCCTTGGCCAACCCCTGGTCTTTATAGACTTGACCCATACAGAAGGTTAAGTCTGCAGCCTGAGTATCTTTATGCACTTCAGTCACTACGATTTCTCCTACCGCTTCTCCAGAAGATTTGTCTTCCACACACCATCTGTAGGTTTTACTTCTGTCCTTGCGTTTATCCCACTTCTCTAAAAT
>NZ_JBOEQF010001264.1:0-520 GCF_050689315.1 Aerococcus sp. L_32 | reverse complement strand
GTTTTAGAGAAGTGGGATAAACGCAAGGACAGAAGTAAAACCTACAGATGGTGTGTGGAAGACAAATCTTCTGGAGAAGCGGTAGGAGAAATCTTAGTGACTGAAGTGCATAAAGATACTCAGGCTGCAGACTTAACCTTCTGTATGGGTCAAGCCTATAAAGACCAAGGTTTGGCGAAGGAAGCTTTAGAAAATATTGTGCATTTCTTGTTTAAAGAAGTGCAAATGAACCGTTTGTCTTTTGATCAAGATAGTCGAAACGAAGCTGACAGACAACTAGCTTTAGCCTTAAACTTCGAATATGAAGGGCTACGAAAAGCAGCTTTAGCCAATAATTCAGGTATTTCAGACAAAGCCTTGTATGGTGCTGTAAGATAGAATTTGAAGTGAATAAAGAAAAAGGTATGTGATAGAAAACATCACATACCTTTTTCTGTCGTTATTTATTATAAAACTTTGTCTAAGAATTCTTTTGTACGGTTGTGTTGTGGGTTACTGAAGATGTCTTCAGGTTTACCTG
>NZ_JBOEQF010001263.1:0-521 GCF_050689315.1 Aerococcus sp. L_32 | reverse complement strand
TCAATACCCTTAATTGCGGCACCGGCCTCACGAAGGTTACTCAAGTTTACACCTACACCACCACCACGTTTAGAGAGTTGTAGAGAGGAATTCACTGCTCGTCCAATTGACTCCATATTATCTTGGACATCAATTAAGAAACAAGAAACCATCTCACCGCGACGCTTCTTACCTGCGTTTAAGAAGGTAGGTGTAGCCATTTGTAGACGGTGTTCAATATGCTCTTCAGCAATATGCCAAGCTAAATCTTCATCGCCATCTGCTAAATACAAAGCAGTAAAAGCAATTCGATCTTCATATCTTTCTAAAAATCGTTTGTTGTCATTGGTTTTTAGCGCATATTGCGTGTAAAACTTATAAGCACCCATAAAGCTCTTGAAACGGAATTTATGGCTATACAAATGATCAAACAAGGATTGGATGAAATCGAAAGAATACTTATTTAAGAAGCCTTCTTCAATATAATCGTTGTCTACTAAATACTGTAATTTTTCTTCTAATGTATGGAAGAAAACCGTATT
>NZ_JBOEQF010001262.1:0-521 GCF_050689315.1 Aerococcus sp. L_32 | reverse complement strand
TACCCAATGCCATTCAATTAACATATTATTAGCACTTGTGATACTTGCACCAATAAAAACAAGTAAAAATGAAATGAATGCATTCATAATCTTCTGGTGCATTCTATTGACAAATTTTTTCAAATTGAATAGACGATATATCATTAAGGCGTATCCTAAGACATAGGCGATAAATATAAAGGCGCCATAGCCCACAAGTATTTCTAACCACCAATTGTGAATATTAAAGATATTATTGGTTGGTAATGGTCCAAATGTCTCCATCCACACTTCTATATTACCAGCACCTACACCAAGACCGAAAGTCTTACCTAAGTACATTAACCCGTTTCGCCACATGTTCATCCTACCCACATCTCCAGAAATTACTGGTCTAGGTAAAATATAAATTAAATCAGTAACCATCCCTCTAATCGGCGGGACGAAAGCAAAAGCGAGTATGGCTAGTGTTAAGACGATACTTCCGGTAGTTAGCACTTGCTTTCTTGTGAAATCCCAACGAACGCCTAACAAGACATATG
>NZ_JBOEQF010001261.1:0-521 GCF_050689315.1 Aerococcus sp. L_32 | reverse complement strand
AACCCAATGCCATTCAATTAACATATTATTAGCACTTGTGATACTAGCACCGATAAAAACGAGTAAGAATGTAATCAAGGCATTCATAATCTTCTGGTGCATTCTATTGACATATTTTTTCAAATTGAATAGACGATATATCATTAAGGCGTATCCTAAGACATAGGCGATAAATATAAAGGCGCCATAGCCCACAAGTATTTCCAACCACCAATTGTGAATATTAAAGATATTATTGGTTGGTAATGGTCCAAATGTCTCCATCCACACTTCTATATTACCAGCACCTACACCAAGACCGAAAGTCTTACCCAAGTACATTAACCCGTTTCGCCACATATTCATCCTACCCACATCTCCAGAAATTACTGGTCTAGGTAAAATATAAATTAAATCAGTAACCATCTCTCTAATTGGTGGGACGAAAGCAAAAGCGAGTATAGCTAGTGTTAAGACGATACTTCCGGTAGTTAGCACTTGCTTTCTTGTGAAATCCCAACGAACGCCTAACAAGACATATA
>NZ_JBOEQF010001260.1:0-521 GCF_050689315.1 Aerococcus sp. L_32 | reverse complement strand
ATTTCGTCAACTTCATTTGTTTCTTCACCATCAACCGCTCCGATACTATCAACAAGGCCTTCATTTGCATAAGGAGAGTCTTTTTGCCCGTCCCAAGCAGCCTTATGAATTTCAACAGCCACTTTTTCTGGAATGGCTAATGCTTGAATATCCGCAATCGCAGCTTCACGAACGGCTTTCATGGTCTTAAAGTGACGCAAGACTTTAGTCCGCGTCTTAGGGCCTACCCCGTCAATGCCGTCCAGTTTAGAAGTAAAGGATTGTTTACTTCTAGTCTTACGGTGGAAGGTAATGGCAAATCTGTGGACTTCATCTTGAATCCGTTGCAAGAGATGGAAGGCCTGGGACCGAGGATCAAGCGGGATAATGGTTAGAGGATCACCAAAAATCAGGTTGGCCGTCCTATGCTTATCATCCTTGACCATACCAGCCACTGGAATGTCTAAACCAAGCTCATCTTCCAAGACTTCCTTGGCAGCATTCACTTCAATTGCACCACCATCCATCAAGATTAAATCAGG
>NZ_JBOEQF010001259.1:0-521 GCF_050689315.1 Aerococcus sp. L_32 | reverse complement strand
TATTCAAGAGTCTATTGTAAGAAGATGGGTTAATAGCTATCAACAATTTGGAATCGAAGGACTGAAACGTAGTAAGAATCAGACTCATTACGCTGTTGATTTTAAGCTTAGTGCTGTAAAATTGTATGAAACAACAGAGATGAGTTATCGAGAAGTAGCCAATTCATTAGGGATGAATAACCCTAGTTTAATTTGTAATTGGCGCACTACTATCCTCAAGAAAGGCGTCGATGGCTTATCACAACAGAGAGGTAGGCCACCGAAAATGGGTAAACGGAAGAAAGCTGATAAGAAAGTATTTCAGGATCCAAAGAATATAACTAGAGAAGATGTAAACGTTGAGCGTCTGAGACAACTTGAAAACGAAAATCGTGACTTGAGAATCGAGAATGAATTTTTAAAGGAATTAGGGAGATTGCAGGAAGCAGAGAAACAGCAACAAAGAAACAAATAGTTCAAGCAATCTACAATCTCCATAATATTAATAAATTCAAATTAGTTGATATTTTGAGAGTAACTGG
>NZ_JBOEQF010001258.1:0-521 GCF_050689315.1 Aerococcus sp. L_32 | reverse complement strand
GTACGGTCAATACGTACGTAAGAGATGTTTTTCGCATCTGTTTCCATTTCTAACCATGCACCACGGTTAGGGATTACAGTGGTACCAAATGATTGGCGACCATTTTTATCTAATTTGTCGTGGAAGTAAACACCTGGAGAACGCACTAATTGAGAAACGATTACACGTTCCGCACCGTTGATGATAAACGTACCACCATCAGTCATTAGTGGGAAATCACCGAAGAATACTTCTTGATCCTTGATTTCACCAGTTTCTTTATTCATTAAGCGCAATTTAACATAAATTGGCGCTGAGTAGTTTGTGTCATGTGCACGTGCTTCTGCTAAGTTGTATTTAGCTTCTTTAAATGAATAATCAACAAATTCTAAGGCTAATTTACCAGCATGATCTTCAATAGGAGAAATGTCCTCAAACATTTCTTTCATCCCTTGATCCAAGAACCATTTGTATGAGTCCGTTTGGATTTCAATCAAGTTTGGCAATTCTAGCACTTCATTAATACGTGAGTAACTGCGGCG
>NZ_JBOEQF010001257.1:0-524 GCF_050689315.1 Aerococcus sp. L_32 | reverse complement strand
TTTTTAACTCACGGAGACTTCGACCATATCGGATCATTTGGTGAAATTGCCAAGGCCTTTAAAATTGAAACCTTATATTTACCAATCGGAATGGACGCGGACACAGAATCCTTAACTACCTTGCAGGAAGCAATCGAGATGGGGAAAAATCCTAAAATGAAGATTATCTGGCTCAAATTTGGAGACCAGGTGGCCCTTGACCAAAAAACCAATTTACAGGTTTTAGCGCCGAATAAATCAGGTGCAGGAGAAAATGCGGATTCTTTAGTCTTATATGGTAGAATAGGACTTCATGACTTTCTATTTACAGGAGATATTGATGGAGCAGCAGAAAATGCGCTCCCGAGTCTACCGGTTGATATTTTAAAAGTGGCTCACCACGGATCAGACCATTCAACGCCAGCTGACTTTATCGAGAGGACTGACCCAAAAATCGCTTGGATTTCAGTGGGTAAGGACAACCGGTATGGCCATCCAGCTGACCGGGTGGTGGCTGATTTAGAAGCCAATCAAACAAAAATATA
>NZ_JBOEQF010001256.1:0-524 GCF_050689315.1 Aerococcus sp. L_32 | reverse complement strand
CAGCACCCAACAAGAAAATCGCAAAGTTATTAATTAAGAAACCGGCCAAAGCTGTCATATACGAATTCTCTTGACCAATCAAGGACCCAAAAATATCCATCTGGTTAGCGAGAATTACAACCAAAGCAGATAAAGGTGCCGCAATAATAATGTGCAACCCTTTAACAGAAAACCAAATAATCAGTAAAATACCGATAATCACACCAATAATACCTAATATTTCCATACGCAATCTCCTAAAATGTATTTATAAGCGTCCTTGCAAATCGCCAATATAAACGGAGAACTGGCAAACCTCCCTATAATTCACCAACTTCCAAAAATATCATAAACTACTTTGCTCACTTTTTCACTATGCAAATGTAAGCTATCCCATAAAATTAATCCATAAATAAACAAAGAAAAAACCATGCACAGTTTCAACCCGTGCATGGCCTAATTTCGTTTTAGTCCCTATCATCAAAATATTCTGATAATATATTGCGATACTTTCGTTTACACTTAGCGATTAATGAATGAACCTA
>NZ_JBOEQF010001255.1:0-524 GCF_050689315.1 Aerococcus sp. L_32 | reverse complement strand
ATGTAGCCTTGATGAATCCAGCATTAGCCGTACAACTATTTGGTACTGAGGACCGTAATCTTTCTTTGATTGAACAAGCTTTTGAGGTGCAAATATTTGCCAGGGATGAGCAAATTGAAGTGACCGGACAAGAAGCGGATGTTGCCCAAGTGATTGATTTACTGACTGAATTACAAGTTATTCTACAATCAGGTATCACAATTGGTGAACGTGATGTGGTTACTGCGATTAAAATGGCAAACAGTGGGACTTTAAACCACTTTGTAAGTCTATATGAAGAGGAAATTGGCCGGACCTTTGAAGGGAAAGCTATTCGAACAAAAACTGTAGGTCAACGTCAATATTTACACGCTGTCAATAAACATGCCATTACTTTTGGTATTGGACCAGCTGGTACCGGGAAAACTTTCTTAGCAGTGATGATGGCCGTTCAGGCTTTAAAACAAGGACGGGTAAAACGGATTGTCCTAACACGTCCAGCCGTTGAAGCAGGAGAAAGCTTAGGTTTCCTGCCTGGTGACTTA
>NZ_JBOEQF010001254.1:0-524 GCF_050689315.1 Aerococcus sp. L_32 | reverse complement strand
CAAGTCACCAGGTAGGAAACCTAAGCTTTCCCCTGCTTCAACTGCTGGACGCGTTAGGACAATCCGTTTTACCCGTCCTTGTTTTAAAGCCTGAACGGCCATCATCACTGCTAAGAAAGTTTTCCCGGTACCAGCTGGTCCAATCCCAAAAGTAATGGCATGTTTATTGACAGCGTGTAAATATTGACGTTGACCTACAGTTTTTGTTCGAATAGCTTTCCCTTCAAAGGTCCGGCCAATTTCCTCTTCATATAAACTTACAAAGTGTTTAATAGTCCCATTCTTTGCCATTTTAATCGCAGTAACCACATCACGCTCACCGATTGTGATACCTGATTGTAGAATAACTTGTAATTCTGTCAGTAAATCAATCGCTTGGGCAACATTCGCTTCTTGTCCGGTTACTTCAATTTGCTCATCTCTGGCAAATATTTGCACCTCAAAAGCTTGTTCAATCAAAGAAAGATTACGGTCCTCAGTACCAAATAGTTGTACGGCTAATGCTGGATTCATCAAGGCTACAC
>NZ_JBOEQF010001253.1:0-525 GCF_050689315.1 Aerococcus sp. L_32 | reverse complement strand
TAGCACCCAATAAGAAAATCGCAAAGTTATTAATCAAGAATCCAGCTAAAGCTGTCATATACGAATGCTCTTGACCAACCAAAGACCCAAAAATATCCATCTGGTTAGCGAGAATAACAACCAAAGCAGATAAAGGTGCCGCAATAATAATATGCAACCCTTTAACAGAAAACCAAATAATCAGTAAAATACCGATAAACACACCAATAATACCCAAGATTTCCATACACAATCTCCTAAAATGTATTTACAAGCGTCCTTTCAAACCGCCAATATAAACGGAGAACTGGCAAACCTCCCTAAAATTCACCAACTTCCAAAAATATCATAAACTACTTTGCTCACTTTTTCACTATGAAAATGTAAGCTATCCCATAAAAATTAATCCATAAATAAACAAAGAAAAAACCATGCACAGTTTCAACCCATGCATGGTCTAATTTCGTTTTAGTCCCTATCATCAAAATATTCTGATAATATTTTGCGATACTTTCGTTTACACTTAGCGATTAATGAATGAACCTG
>NZ_JBOEQF010001252.1:0-525 GCF_050689315.1 Aerococcus sp. L_32 | reverse complement strand
GGTAAACTCTTAGTGATAGACGGTGGTTTTTCAAAAGCTTATCAACCAACCACAGGCCTAGCAGGTTATACCTTACTATATAATTCGTTTGGTATGTTATTAGTGAGCCACCAGCCATTCTCTAGTATTGAGGATGCAGTGGAACATGAAACAGATATCGTATCTACACGTCGAATTATCGATAAAGAGCTAGAACGATTACAAGTGCGCCAAACCGATGTAGGGGTTAAACTGGAAGACCAAGTTGCCCAGTTAAAAAAATTACTTCATGCCTATAGAAATGGTACAATAAGACCAAGAGTAGTGTAATTTGAGGAGGAATTTATTCATGTCAAAAGGTGTGACGATTTACTTCATGCGTCATGGAGAAACGTATCTAAACTATTATGGACGTATGCAAGGGTGGGCTGATGCGCCACTAACGCCACGCGGAGAAGAAGATGTACGTAGCAGTGGTCGTGGATTGGCCGATGTAGAATTTTCAGCAGTATATACGAGTGATTTACAACGTACGGTAAAAACAGC
>NZ_JBOEQF010001251.1:0-528 GCF_050689315.1 Aerococcus sp. L_32 | reverse complement strand
TTATTAGTCAGAATATTTGTCAAAGTAGCCTTGGATATAGATAAACGGCGTACCTTTGTCTCCTGAACCTGAAGTTAAGTCAGATAATGACCCAACTAAGTCAGTGATGTTACGCGGTGTTGTACCTAACGACGTGTTATGTCCAGCTTCATCGATTTTGTCATGGTCTTTGATGTAAGCACGCATCGCTTCTGTTAATTCTTCACCAGATAAGTCACCGAACTGGTTGTCCGCAACGTATTTGATTTTGATTTCGTCTGGTGTGCCAGATAAGCCTTTAGTGAAACCAGGTGATACAACAGGGTCAGCTAATTCCCAGATATGGCCAACTGGATCTTGGAAAGCGCCGTCACCGTAAACCATTACTTCAACAGCTTTACCAGTTGCTTCTAATAAACGTTTTTGAACGTCTTCAACGAATGCTTGTGCATCACGAGGGAATAGTTTCAAGCTATTGTTACCAGAAAGGTTAGCGCCTAATAAACCGAAGTCTTCGTTGTAACCAGAACCGTCGATTGATTGGTTTAA
>NZ_JBOEQF010001250.1:0-529 GCF_050689315.1 Aerococcus sp. L_32 | reverse complement strand
TGTCCTTCTTACATGACTATTTCGACTTTTTACGAGAAGCAGGGGACTGGCGCCGAATTGAAGCAATCTTTAAAGAACAAAGTGACTTAGCCCAAAGACCAGAATTCCAAGATGTTTATGAAAGTTTACAAGATTGGTTGGCTGAAAACGAAGGTTTTTAATCAAAATACGAGGATACATAAGAGTGAGATTACATGAACCATAGTGAATGAGAATTTTAGGAGGCAGGAATATGCGCGTATTAGTAACAGGATTTTTAGGTAGAATGGGTTCCACAGCCGCCAACATGGTCATTAACCATGAAGGGTTTGAATTGGTGGCTTTAGCCAATAATGATTTAAACAAGCAAGCAGACCGAGTAGCTGAATGGTCAGATAAGGCGCCAATTTTTGAAAGCATTCAAGATGCGATTAGCCAAGTTGATATTGATGTAGCCATCGACTTTACGATTCCAGCTGCAGCTTATCAAAATACCAAATACTATATTGAACATGATATCCACCCAGTAGTTGGTACAACTGGTTTTACC
>NZ_JBOEQF010001249.1:0-529 GCF_050689315.1 Aerococcus sp. L_32 | reverse complement strand
CGTCCTTCTTACATGACTATTTTGATTTTTTACGAGAAGCAGGGGACTGGCGCCGAATTGAAGCAATCTTTAAAGAACAAAGTGACTTAGCCCAAAGACCAGACTTCCAGGATGTTTATGAAAGTTTACAAGATTGGTTGGCTGAAAATGAAGGTTTTTAATCAGAATACGGGGATACATACGAGTGAGATTATATGTACCATAGTGAATGAGAATTTTAGGAGGCAGGATTATGCGCGTATTAGTAACAGGATTTTTAGGTAGAATGGGTTCCACAGCCGCCAACATGGTCATTAACCATGAAGGATTTGAATTGGTGGCTTTAGCCAATAATGATTTAAACAATCAAGCAGACCGAGTAGCTGAATGGTCAGATAAGGCGCCAGTTTTTGAAAGCATTCAAGATGCGATTAGCCAAGTTGATATTGATGTAGCCATCGACTTTACGATTCCAGCTGCAGCTTATCAAAATACCAAATACTATATTGAACACAATATTCACCCGGTAGTTGGTACAACTGGTTTTACT
>NZ_JBOEQF010001248.1:0-529 GCF_050689315.1 Aerococcus sp. L_32 | reverse complement strand
AATAGCCGCCATATCAGTTTCTGCATAAACATAGAAATCTGCACCTTCAAATCCTAGTCGCTCCGCTCGTAGCTTGATTTGATGCATCGATTCCTCTCCGGACACATATAAAACTGGCCCAGCACTCTGATGCAATTCAGCTGATACCTGTAGCATTAAGGTTGACTTCCCAATCCCTGGGTCACCACCAATTAAAACCAGCGAACCTTGCACCACACCGCCACCTAAGACGCGATTTAATTCGCCTAATTGGGTTTGGATACGCGGGGTTTCTTCCCCTTTAACCGCCGCTAATTTTTGTGGCTTCATCCGGCTTGAATCGGCTTGTCCAACGCGGGGTTCTGGATGAGCAATAGTCTTCCCATATAAGCGTTCCTCTTCCATTTGGTTCCAGGTCCCACAATTCGGACACTTGCCATAGAACTGAACACTCTCATAACCACAAGCCTGACACACATATCTCGTTGTCGTTTTCTTCGCCATATTGGACTTCACTCCTTTCTATTTATTTGAAAAATGGCAACTGACT
>NZ_JBOEQF010001247.1:0-529 GCF_050689315.1 Aerococcus sp. L_32 | reverse complement strand
GATAGCCGCCATATCCGTTTCCGCATAAACATAGAAATCTGCACCTTCAAATCCTAGTCGGTCCGCTCGCAGCTTGATTTGATGCATCGATTCCTCTCCGGACACATATAAAACTGGCCCAGCACTCTGATGCAATTCAGCTGATACCTGTAGCATTAAGGTTGACTTCCCAATCCCTGGGTCACCGCCAATTAAAACCAGCGAACCTTGCACCACACCGCCACCTAAGACGCGATTTAGTTCGCCTAATTGGGTTTGGATACGCGGGGTTTCTTCCCCTTGAACCGCCGCCAATTTTTGTGGCTTCATTCGGCTTGAATTGGCTTGTCCAACGCGGGTTTCAGGATGCGCAATAGTCTTCCCATATAAGCGTTCCTCTTCCATTTGGTTCCATGCCCCACAATTCGGGCACTTGCCATAGAACTGAACACTCTCATAACCACAAGCCTGACACACATATCTCGTTGTCGTTTTCTTCGCCATAATGGACTTCACTCCTTTCTATTTATTTAAACAATAGCAACTGACG
>NZ_JBOEQF010001246.1:0-531 GCF_050689315.1 Aerococcus sp. L_32 | reverse complement strand
TACACCACGGTAAAATCATTAAAGATTTTAGTAAAGAAGAAAAAGACCAGTTAACAGCAGGTGATTTATACCAAATCATGGCTGACTTGGCTGAATCAGACTATCAAGAACAAGAAAGTTCTATTTAACTAAATAAAAGCGTCACAGTCCAAATCCTAAATCATGATGATGAGGAAAAGGGCGTGACGCTTTTTTTATAAAAACGACTGAAGCTTATCCTTCAGTCGTTCCATTTAATTTGATTAAACTAATTTTGCTAAACGGTCTGGTTGGAAACCGTAGAAAGCTTCTTCGTTTTCAGCAACGATTACAGGTACAGCTTGGAAGCCCATGCCTTTAACTTCAGCTAATGCTTCTTCTGATTCTGTAATATCGATTGTTTGAAATTCGATTTCTTTTTCAGTTAAATATTTTTTTGTGAAATTGCATTGCATGCAATTTGGTTTTGTATATACAGTTACCATTATTATCCCCCTAAATATGCCACATGTAGTTGTGATTTATCTTATGAACACAATATATAGGGTTTAT
>NZ_JBOEQF010001245.1:0-533 GCF_050689315.1 Aerococcus sp. L_32 | reverse complement strand
GCAACAGATACTGAGGAAGCAAGTAGTCCTGTAGCGGAAACCACTACAAGTGAAGAACTGACAGATCAAACTGACACAGATACACCAGCTGCGGAGCCTGCAGTTGCTGAAGAAACAGCAGTGGAAGAAGCTGAATCAGCTGATCAAGTAGCAACAGAAGTTGCACCAGCAGCTAGTGAAGAAGCTACTAGTGTGCCTGACCAAACTGAAAACCGTCAAATTATTATTGATCGTGTAGGTTTAGCAAGTGATGCACTAGATAGTTATAGTGATGAGCAAATTGCACAATCACGTGTAGAAGCAGAAAACTTAGGTTCTGACCCAGGTTACTCTTACTCATGGTTACTGCAACAAACGCCAGCTAACGCTGCAACATAATCAATGTAAGAAATAAGATTAAAGAACCACTTCCCTTAAATCCATTGAAGATTTAGGAAGTGGTTCTTTTTATCATTCATTCGATACTTCTTTTAGTCATCTAAGAAAGCTTCCATCCGTTTGATGAAGTCTTTTAATACAGTAATACGCGCGTG
>NZ_JBOEQF010001244.1:0-533 GCF_050689315.1 Aerococcus sp. L_32 | reverse complement strand
TGTGCTCACTGCAAGTAAGCCTTTTGTCCATTTGCTGAAGGTAGATTTGCTTTTAGCTGTCATATTGTCAGAAGCAGTTTGACCAACAAGTGTGGCTACTGCATAAGTCACAACACCAATTACAGCAACGAAACCGGTGATGGCTACGGCTGATCCAGCTAACAAGTTACCTAAACCTGTGAATGATAGGGCGACGTGACCAAGAATGGCCATCGCTAAACCGATAATAGTTGTCGATGCTGCTTGTACCTGAGCGTCATATTCTTTGGTCAAGATAGCTTGCAAGGTACTCGCAACCATTAGGGCGAATACCATCAAACCCATAACTAGTCCCATTGAAATGGTTGTTGTGCCAAGTAAGCTGGCTACTAATGTGGCAAATATACCCATGCCGACTACGGGGTAAAGTCCTTTTTTCATCATAATTTCCTCCTAAAAAATATCTAGCAAGTAACTGTTGCAGATTACAAGACGAACGGGTCGTCCATAATACCTGTTAAGCTTGTTGGTTCTTGAACGTTGGTATCACGACC
>NZ_JBOEQF010001243.1:0-534 GCF_050689315.1 Aerococcus sp. L_32 | reverse complement strand
GTTTCATCCCTTACCATTTTTCAGGTGAGTTGTTGGTGGTTCTGACCCAAGAGGATAGGTTAGCTGAGTCAAGAGAAGGAGCAAAGCGATTCTTGACTCAGCTAATCTATTCTCTTATCCTATAGAACCAACAAAACACCTTAAGCTGCTTGTAAATCGGCCAGTTCTTCCTAAAGGCGTTCTGCAGGTGTTGTATAGCCCATTATTTTCCTTGGTCTGTGGTTGATCGTATCGGTTACTTCTAGTAAATACGAATAGGACAATAGACGCAGAGTGACTCCCTTTGGGATAAATTCTCGGAGCATGCGGTTATGCCTTTCGTTCGTCCCTTTCTCCCAACAAGCATACGCATGAGTAAAGAAAACCTGAACGTCTTCAGCGATGCTTTCGATAAGAGACAGACTTGAAAACTCAGAGCCGTTATCAGTTGTGAGTGACTTGAACTGTTCTAGCCCCTGTTTTTTCATCAAGTCAAGCACACCTTTTTGAACCAGCGCTGCGTGTTTTCCGTTCAACCATAGTGATGATGACAGA
>NZ_JBOEQF010001242.1:0-534 GCF_050689315.1 Aerococcus sp. L_32 | reverse complement strand
GGCATCTTTAGGTGTCGCGTTGTGTATTCGTATAAGGTCTAGCATTTTTTTGGTTTTATTTAGACGATTTTAAGTGATCCTGTAATCGTTGCTTGAAAGCTTTGGCTGCGGTTGAAAAATTGTTCTGCTTTTTCCAAATAAACTTAAGCTGAGACGACATTGGTGGGTCTAGGGGAATGAAATGTAGCTTATTTGTTGTATATGTATCCACTAAATTGTCTAAACAAAGGGCATAGCCGACTCCTGCTTCAACCATTAGGCTGGCATTATAAATGAGGTTATAACTAGCAACAATATTTAGACTAGAAAAATCACCGCCAAACCAACCGGTTAATTCATTATTATTCAAAGATTGGTGCGAGCAAATTAAAGGAAGGTCCGTCAAATCATCGGGATGAATCACAGACTTATTGGCTAAGTAACTGTCATTAGGCACCAAGAGACCCCATGTATCATCTTCGGGTAGTATACGAAAATCATAATGATCTGTATTCACTGCCCCAATCACGACGCCAAAATCTAACAAACCCTTAT
>NZ_JBOEQF010001241.1:0-535 GCF_050689315.1 Aerococcus sp. L_32 | reverse complement strand
TCGGAAGTTTTCCGCTAAGACAATCCTTTGTCCTCCATTACCATCCGCGAATTGGTTGAATTTATGGATAAATAAACCTGGTTCAGCAAAGCGGAAACGGTAAATCGACTGCTTCACATCTCCTACCATGAACATATTTGGATGTTCTGGATTCCCTGATACAGCTTGTAGAATGGCTTCCTGTAAGGCATTGACATCCTGATACTCATCCACCATGACTTCAGTAAACTTGTCCCGATAGTAAGCCTTAGCCTCATTTATAGTATTGACGTTTTTACTCACACTTCCGCCGTTGCCAGTTTCTGTGTCCGCTAACTGCTTACTTAAAATTTGATAGGTGAAAAGTTCAATATCTGAGAAATCTAAGATTCTTTGGTCAAATTTATGGGCTGTCATTCGTTCAGTAAAGACCTTCTCCACATTTATAATGGCTTGCCCAAGTTTTTTAGCATCTTGAATAAAGAGGCCTTGGTAATGCTCGTCAAAGGTAAAGTAAGGCAAGATATCCTTGTCGAATACGTCCTTAATTGTTTTA
>NZ_JBOEQF010001240.1:0-535 GCF_050689315.1 Aerococcus sp. L_32 | reverse complement strand
CCGGAAGTTTTCCGCTAAGACAATCCTCTGCCCTCCATTACCATCCGCGAATTGGTTGAATTTATGGATAAATAAACCTGGTTCAGCAAAGCGGAAACGGTAAATCGACTGCTTCACATCCCCCACCATGAACATATTTGGATGTTCCGGATTCCCTGATACAGCTTGTAGAATGGCTTCCTGTAAGGCATTGACATCCTGATACTCATCCACCATGACTTCAGTAAACTTGTCCCGATAGTAAGCCTTAGCCTCATTCATAGTATTGACGTTTCCACTCACACTTCCGCCGTCGCCATTTTCTGTGTCCGCTAACCGTTTACTTAAAATTTGATAGGTAAAAAGTTCGTTATCTGAGAAATCTAAGATTCTTTGGTCAAATTTATGGGCTGTCATCCGTTCAGTAAAGACATTCTCCACATTTATAATGGCTTGCCCAAGTTTTTTAGCATCTTGAATAAAGAGGCCTTGGTAATGCTCGTCAAAGGTAAAGTAAGGCAAGATATCCTTGTCGAATACGTCCTTAATTGTTTTG
>NZ_JBOEQF010001239.1:0-537 GCF_050689315.1 Aerococcus sp. L_32 | reverse complement strand
ACAGGCAATAGACTGCCGTAAAATGCATAAATATAATAAAAGAACGCAAATCTAACAAGGGTTGGCGTTCTTTTATTATTTGAATAAACAATTTTTTGGATTTTTATTTAATTTGCGCTTGTATAGAAATGGAATACTTGCTATAATTCTTGTTACGGAAATAGTTTTGAGAGGGACATTTCGGGCAAATATTTTTGAAAAATACTTATTGACATTCTGATTTATATCATGGTATTGTTAAGTAGTTGTCGGGAGCGCTATTTTAGTTCTCAAAACAAACAAAAATATTTCTTAAATTACTTGTTGACAAGACGTCAACTAGTAAGGTAAGATAACCAAGTCGCTTCATTAAGGAAACAAGTATTCAACAAAATGTTGAAAAACTTTTTAAAAGTTTCGCTTGACAGTTCTTGAATAAAGATGATATGATATACGAGTTGCTGCAAGGCGACGAAATAGACCTTTGAAAACTGAACAAAGAAGACAAACCAAAAATTGTGTATGGAATCATTTGATTCCAACAATTAAAAGTAGTGC
>NZ_JBOEQF010001238.1:0-538 GCF_050689315.1 Aerococcus sp. L_32 | reverse complement strand
AAAAATCGAAAACCAAGAAGGTGTAGATAACTTAGACGATATCTTATCTGTATCTGATGGTTTAATGGTTGCTCGTGGTGACTTAGGGGTAGAAATCCCAGCTGAACAAGTACCAGTTGTACAAAAAGACATGATCCGTAAATGCAACTTAGCTGGTAAACCAGTTATTACAGCTACACAAATGTTAGATTCAATGCAATCTAACCCACGTCCAACTCGTGCAGAAGCATCTGACGTTGCTAATGCAATCTTTGATGGTACTGACGCAATCATGCTTTCAGGTGAAACTGCTGCCGGTGACTATCCAGTAGAAGCAGTTCAAACAATGAACCGTATTGCATTAGTAACTGAAGGACGTAAAGAAGCGAAAACTGACATTGGTTCATTAAAACCAAGTACAGAAGGTGACATGGCAGAAGCAATCAGCCAATCTGTTGCTTACACTGCTCGTAGCTTACGCGTTTCAGCAATCGTTGCAGCGACTGAATCTGGTCACACAGCGAAAATGATTTCTAAATACCGTCCAAGCGCTAAAATC
>NZ_JBOEQF010001237.1:0-538 GCF_050689315.1 Aerococcus sp. L_32 | reverse complement strand
AATTTTAGCACTTGGACGATATTTAGAAATCATTTTCGCTGTGTGACCAGATTCAGTGGCTGCAACGATTGTTGAAACGCGTAAGCTACGAGCAGTGTAAGCAACAGATTGGCTGATTGCTTCTGCCATGTCACCTTCTGTACTTGGTTTTAATGAACCAATGTCAGTTTTCGCTTCTTTACGTCCTTCACTTACTAATGCAATACGGTTCATTGTTTGAACTGCTTCTACTGGATAGTCACCGGCAGCAGTTTCACCTGAAAGCATGATTGCGTCAGTACCATCAAAGATTGCGTTAGCAACGTCAGATGCTTCTGCACGAGTTGGACGTGGGTTAGATTGCATTGAATCTAACATTTGTGTAGCTGTAATAACTGGTTTACCAGCTAAGTTACATTTACGGATCATGTCTTTTTGTACAACTGGGACTTGTTCAGCTGGGATTTCTACCCCTAAGTCACCACGAGCAACCATTAAACCGTCAGATACAGATAAGATATCGTCTAAGTTATCTACACCTTCCTGGTTTTCGATTTTA
>NZ_JBOEQF010001236.1:0-538 GCF_050689315.1 Aerococcus sp. L_32 | reverse complement strand
TCGTAAACAATCCCTAAAATTCTTCATCATCGTTCAAATGGTACCAACAACAGCAGCCTTGACCGCCTTTTACGTTATGGCCTTACTAGTTGGGGGGCTAGACAAATTATGGTTCTTGATTTTCGCCTATGTCGGCGGGTCAATCCCAATGAACTCATGGTTGATGAAAGGGTATTTTGATACCGTGCCAACTGACCTAGATGAATCCGCAAAATTAGACGGGGCAGGCCACTTACGGACCTTTGGACAAATCGTCTTACCGTTAGTGCGTCCAATGATTTCAGTGCAAGCCTTATGGGCATTTATGACCCCATTCGGTGAGTACATGCTAGCCCGTTTCATCTTGCGTTCACCAGAAAATTACACCGTAGCCATCGGGTTACAACAATTTATTACCAACCCCCGTGAACAACGGGTAACCCTATTCGCGGCAGGGGCGATCTTAATCGCCTTACCAATTTCAATCATGTTCTTCTACTTACAAAAGAACTTTGTATCTGGTTTAACTGCTGGTGGTACGAAAGGGTAATACATGATT
>NZ_JBOEQF010001235.1:0-538 GCF_050689315.1 Aerococcus sp. L_32 | reverse complement strand
GCGTAAACAATCCCTAAAATTCTTCATCATCGTTCAAATGGTTCCAACAACAGCAGCCTTGACCGCCTTTTACGTTATGGCCTTACTAGTTGGGGGACTAGACAAATTATGGTTCTTGATTTTCGCCTATGTCGGCGGGTCAATCCCAATGAACTCATGGTTGATGAAAGGGTATTTTGACACCGTGCCAATTGACCTAGATGAATCCGCAAAATTAGACGGGGCAGGCCACTTACGGACCTTTGGACAAATCGTCTTACCGTTAGTGCGTCCAATGATGTCAGTGCAAGCCTTATGGGCATTTATGACCCCATTCGGTGAGTACATGCTAGCCCGTTTCATCTTGCGTTCACCAGAAAATTACACCGTAGCCATCGGGTTACAACAATTTATTACCAACCCTCGTGAACAACGGGTAACCCTATTCGCGGCAGGGGCGATCTTAATTGCCTTACCAATCTCAATCATGTTCTTCTACTTACAAAAGAACTTTGTATCTGGTTTAACTGCTGGTGGTACGAAAGGGTAATACATGATC
>NZ_JBOEQF010001234.1:0-539 GCF_050689315.1 Aerococcus sp. L_32 | reverse complement strand
ATAATGAATTCTGCATTCTCTGGTAATTTGCCTTTTGTATCGCGTGCTTTAAAGGCTACGTAGATTGAAGGTGATTCAACGTCTTGGTATTCAATTTCAGCTTCAGCTAAAGTAGATTCTGAAGATGGTGACCAATAAACTGGCTTAGCACCTTTATAGATCAAGCCTTTTTCATACATATCACCGAATAAACGGATTTGTTGCGCTTCAAATTCTGGTGCTAGTGTTAAGTATGGGTTCTCCCAGTCACCAGCAACACCTAAACGTTTGAAGTCATCACGTTGGCCGTTAATTTGTTTCCAAGCGTACTCTTCACATAGTTTACGGAATTCAGCAACTGTCATTGACTTACGGTCAACACCTGAATTGGTTAAGGCTTGCTCGATTGGTAAACCGTGCGTATCCCAGCCTGGTACGTAAGGTGACCGGAAGCCAGACATAGATTTTGAACGGATGATAATATCTTTAGAGATTTTATTCATGGCATGTCCAATATGAATGTTCCCATTTGCATATGGTGGGCCATCATGTAGGACCCA
>NZ_JBOEQF010001233.1:0-539 GCF_050689315.1 Aerococcus sp. L_32 | reverse complement strand
CTTGCACCCGCTTGGAAAATAACCGGTTGACCTTGCGGAGTACGTTGGATGTTTAAAGGTCCTTTTGAATTGAAGAATTCGCCTTTATGATTCAACACATGGACTTTGTCTTTATCATAGAAGACACCTGTTTCACGGTCACGAACAAAGGCGTCATCATCAAATGAATCCCATAAGCCTTTAGTGACTTCTAAGTATTCGTTGGCCATATCATAACGTAAGTCATGCTCTGGGTGGTTACCCTTATTATAGTTACCAGCAGACCCTTGTAATGGCGAGGTTACCACGTTCCAACCAGCACGACCCTTAGAAATAATATCTAATGACGCAAATTGACGAGCTACGTTATAAGGCTCAGAATAAGTGGTTGATAAAGTTCCAACTAAACCAATTTTAGAAGTAATTGGTGCTAAAGCTGATAATAAAGCGATAGGCTCAAAACGGTTTACAAAGTGAGGAATCGATTTTTCATCGATGTATAAACCATCTGCAATGAAGACGAAATCCGCCCCATTTTTCTCAGCTTTTTTCGTTAAGTT
>NZ_JBOEQF010001232.1:0-540 GCF_050689315.1 Aerococcus sp. L_32 | reverse complement strand
ACACGGTTGACAATAGACAGGACTTCCCCTTCTTGCACGTAAAAACGGTATTCAGTTCCAAAGGCAAAGTCTTCAATTAAAACAGTATGGTCTTCTTTAAAGGCGATATCTAAAGCTGCCTTAAATTCGTCAGCCGTCGCGCCTTTCTTAAAGATTGAAATCCCAATCCCCATATTGGTTGATTTTGGTTTAATCACAAAGGCCTTGTCTCGGTATAAAGCTGCTACTTTCATCGCTTCATCAAATTGATTGAACTCTAGACTTTTTGGCACATGAATGCCGTGCTCAGCTAATAAGGCCTTAGTGACTACCTTATTTTCCATTACATAGTGGCCAATATAAGGGTCTTTGCTAGTAATATTAGCATTCTTCACGATTTCTTTATGATTCTTGTATTTTAGACGGAGCATCTGGTCATCCCGGTCCAAAATATCCATTTGGTAGCCTTCTTGGATGGCATCAAACATTAGAATCTGGGTTGATAATTCCATATCTTCAAAGCCACCTAAAGCATAAGGTTTAGCCCAGGCTGACTCGTAG
>NZ_JBOEQF010001231.1:0-540 GCF_050689315.1 Aerococcus sp. L_32 | reverse complement strand
GTCATTTTTTTTTAAGTATTCTAGTATAAATAGAACTCTAGACCGATTGTAAACGGATACAAAAGCTTGGTATCAAGTGTTTTTAAAAATTATAAAAAACTGTTACACATGTAGTTTGAATCTGTACTAATAAAAATGAAAAACTTTGTGATAAATTTGTGAAAAAATGCGTAAAACGTTCGCAACTGAAACAATATTGTTTCGAACTTTAGTCAATTTCTTGTAAAAA
Organism: Aerococcus sp. L_32; assembly: GCF_050689315.1. Lineage (NCBI taxonomy): Bacteria > Bacillati > Bacillota > Bacilli > Lactobacillales > Aerococcaceae > Aerococcus > Aerococcus sp. L_32. Next base: position 311 of record NZ_JBOEQF010001231.1, on the reverse strand, counting down.
GGGGACGGTGATGATGGTGGGTGACCACTTTTAAATGGGCCTCCACCCCTATTATGGCAAAAATGTATCCGTTTTCCAAGCAAGACCTCCTAAAGTCGCAAAAATTGACCACTATAACACGTGAACAAAATGAACTAGCGTTCAATATGCACAAGGACCAGGCTTTTATCTTTCAAGCCGAGGGGCTCTTTGTGGTATAATAAACTTATCGAATATATAGGCGCTGTATGGGCTAACTCGCTAGGGGCGAGTGAATGCCTATGCAGGTTTTTGTGTGTTAACAAGGGTTTGTGCTACGAATTTAGAGTCTA
>NZ_JBOEQF010001230.1:0-541 GCF_050689315.1 Aerococcus sp. L_32 | reverse complement strand
ATGGTCGACGACAAATTACATGCGCGTTCAACAGGTCCTTACTCACTTGTTACACAACAACCTTTGGGTGGTAAAGCACAATTTGGTGGACAACGTTTCGGTGAGATGGAGGTTTGGGCACTAGAAGCATACGGTGCGGCATACACATTACAAGAAATCTTGACTTACAAGTCAGATGACGTTGTAGGACGTGTACAAACATACGAAGCTATCGTTAAAGGTGAACCAATTCCAAAACCAGGTGTACCTGAATCATTCCGTGTATTGGTTAAAGAATTGCAATCATTAGGTCTAGACATTGAAGTATTAGACTCTGATAAGAAAGCAGTAGATTTACGTGACATGGATGAAGTGACACCGGGCTTCCCTAAAAAAGATCAAGAAAACAAAGAAAATGCAGTTGATGCAGATGCAACTGTTGAATCACAAGCAAGTGAAATCACTGCACAAAAACAAGTAAACGAATAATTTGGGCAAATTAGATAAGGGAGGTTGGCCCCTTGGTAGATGTAAATAGATTTGAAAGCATGCGTATCGGGTT
>NZ_JBOEQF010001229.1:0-541 GCF_050689315.1 Aerococcus sp. L_32 | reverse complement strand
ATCATTATTTTTCAAGTATTTTAGTATAATTGGAACTTTAGACCGATTGTAAACGGATACAAAAGCTTGGTATCAAGTGTTTTTAAGAAATATAAAAAACTGTTACATATGTAATTTGAATCTGTACTAATAAAAATGAGAAACTTTGTAATAACTTTGTGAAAAGTTGCGTAAAGTGTTCGCAAATGAAACAATATTGTTTCGAACTTTAGTCAATTTCTTGTAAAAAGGGGACGGTGATGATGGTGGGTGACCACTTTTAAATGGGCCTCCACCCCTATTATGGCAAAAATGTATCCGCTTTCCAAGTAAGACCTCCTAAAGTCGCAAAAATTGGCCACTATAACACGTGAACAAAATGAACTAGCGTTCAATGTGCACAAGGACCAGGCTTTTATCTTTCAAGCCGAGGGGCTCTTTGTGGTATAATAAACCTATCGAATATATAGGCGCTGTATGGGCTAACTCGCTAGGGGCGAGTGAATGCCTGTGCAGGTTTTTGTGTGTTAACAAGGATTTGTGCTACGAATTTAGAGTCTAT
>NZ_JBOEQF010001228.1:0-542 GCF_050689315.1 Aerococcus sp. L_32 | reverse complement strand
GGCACCGAGCACAGCTTGCTCAGCCTCTATACTTTGAGGCGGTGTTGTATGATCTAAATTCTCCGCCAAGTCAGCACCTCCATCACCTAACTATTATACTAAAAAACATAAGCACATTGATATAAAAATTGAATAAAATAGGAGGCCAGGAATACATCCTAGCCTCCAATATATAGATAGACTAGCCCTATTCTTCGACGATATGTACGCGAATAGTAGCTTCAACCTCATGATGTAATTTTACAGGTACATTTGTGTAACCAAATGAACGGATTGGTTCGTCCAAGTCCATTTTACGTTTATCTAATTTAATACCGTATTGTTTCAACATACCAGTAGCAATTTGTTTAGATGGGACTGAACCAAACAAACGGCCGTCTTCTCCACCCTTAGCTTTAATCGTTACGACTGTTTTCTCGTCTTCGATTTTAGCTTTTAAGTCTTTTGCTTCTTGTAATTCTTCTTGCGCTTGTTTCTCGTTGGCTTTTTCTTTACCACGTTGCGCAGAAACAGCACTTGATGTAGCTTCTTTGGCTAAACCC
>NZ_JBOEQF010001227.1:0-542 GCF_050689315.1 Aerococcus sp. L_32 | reverse complement strand
AGGTTTAGCCAAAGAAGCTACAGCAAGTGCTGTTTCTGCGCAACGTGGTAAAGAAAAAGCCAACGAGAAACAAGCGCAAGAAGAACTACAAGAAGCAAAAGACTTAAAAGCGAAAATCGAAGACGAGAAAACAGTCGTAACGATTAAAGCTAAGGGTGGAGAAGACGGCCGTTTATTTGGTTCAGTCCCATCTAAGCAAATTGCTACTGCTATGTTAAAACAATACGGTATTAAATTAGATAAACGTAAAATGGACTTGGACGAACCAATCCGTTCATTTGGCTACACAAATGTACCTGTAAAATTACATCATGATGTTGAAGCTACTATTCGCGTACATATCGTCGAAGAATAGGGCTAGTCTATCTATATGTTGGAGGCTAGGATGGATTCCTGGCCTCCTATTTTATTCAATTTTTATATCAATTTGCTTATGTTTTTTAGTATAATAGTTAGGTGATGGAGGTGCTGATTTGGCGGAGAATTTAGATCATACAACACCGCCTCAAAGTATAGAGGCTGAGCAAGCTGTGCTCGGTGCT
>NZ_JBOEQF010001226.1:0-544 GCF_050689315.1 Aerococcus sp. L_32 | reverse complement strand
AGGAACCGCAGAATGGCGACCCTATCTCAAGGTGAACGACAAACCGTTTTGATCTTACGGGCCTTAATGACCCAACCTGAATTATTAATCTTAGATGAACCAACTAGTGGACTAGATTTATTTGCCCGAGAAAGTCTCTTAGCCATGCTGGACGAATTGGCCAAAGAAAAACCAGAAGTCACCCAATTAATGGTGACCCACCATACTGAGGAAATTATCCCACTTTATCAAAAAATTTGTTTATTAAAAGATGGGGAAATTTTTGCCAAAGGTGATCGGCCCTTGATGTTAGACCCTGATAGACTGCATGATTTCTACGGCCAGCCAGTACTTTTACGTCCCTTTAAAAAAGGCCGCATCTTGGTAATGCCAAAATAATTTATACAAGAACTTTCAAGTCTTCGGCATGGCTTTCACTCTCATTGCTTTTAAGAGAAGATGCTAGGAAATATTTTGCCTCGGCTATACCTTACTTTCAATATTTCCCCATTCACATGTAAAATAATTCCTTCAAAGAGGCTGATGACTAAAATCATCAGTCTTT
>NZ_JBOEQF010001225.1:0-546 GCF_050689315.1 Aerococcus sp. L_32 | reverse complement strand
CACTGCATTTGGGTATAAGAACCCGTCTGTAGTCACTAATTCGACGTTTAAATCAGGATAGGCTTGCGCTAAAAAGAGTTTCAGCAATCGAGCTGTCGTACTTTTCCCAACTGCTACCCCACCGGCAATGCCAATAATAAAGGGCGGGATTTCTCCAGTGATACCGAAGAAATTGGCCCGCTTTCTTTCTAGGTTCTTATAATTTTCACGATAAATGGCAATCAACTGGGTTAAAGGTTTGTATACTTCGTTTGCATCTTTTAAAGATAGGGAATCATTTAAAGATGTTAGCCGGTCCAATTGTTCATTGGTCAGCTTGATTTCAAACTCTTCGTTTAAGTCTTTTAAGTATTGATTCCATTCCATTCGTTCAATAATATAATAGTCTCTATTTACTTGCATACTTACTCCAAACTAGCCGGTTATTTTACCTGCCATGTGATCTCTGCTAAACAGTGGGCGTTATCTTCACTATCGATGACATGTTGCGTGTTGAAAGTATCATCCGATTTCAAGTCTTCAGATAATGTTGATAAATCAGAATGT
>NZ_JBOEQF010001224.1:0-546 GCF_050689315.1 Aerococcus sp. L_32 | reverse complement strand
TACTGCATTTGGGTATAAGAACCCGTCTGTAGTCACTAATTCGACGTTTAAATCAGGATAGGCTTGCGCTAAAAAGAGTTTCAGCAATCGAGCTGTTGTACTTTTACCAACTGCTACCCCACCGGCAATGCCAATAATAAAGGGCGGTATTTCTCCAGTGATGCCGAAGAAATTGGCCCGCTTTCTTTCAAGGTTCTTATAGTTTTCACGGTAAATGGCAATCAACTGGGTTAAAGGTTTGTATACTTCGTTTGCATCTTTCAAAGATAGAGAATCATTTAAAGATGTTAGCCGGTCCAATTGTTCATTGGTCAGCTTGATCTCAAATTCTTCCTTTAAGTCTTTTAAGTATTGATTCCATTCCATTCGTTCAATAATATAATAGTCTCTATTTACTTGCATACTTACTCCAAACTAGCCGGTTATTTTACCTGCCATGTGATTTCTGCTAAACAGTGGGCGTTATCTTCACTATCGATGACATGCTGCGTGTTGAAAGTACCATCCGATTTCGAGTCTTTAGATAATGTCGATAAGTCAGAATGC
>NZ_JBOEQF010001223.1:0-546 GCF_050689315.1 Aerococcus sp. L_32 | reverse complement strand
AACTTCAATTTGTGCGTCTGGATTATTGAATACATCTTCGTTTAGAGTGCCCAAACGTTTAGAAGTGACAACACCTGCTAGGATTGAATCGTTAACGTTTAAGGCTGTACGGCCCATGTCAACAATTGGTTCAATTGAAACCATCAAACCAATGATTTCTACTGGTAAGCCTAGGGTTCCGAATACGATTAGTGATGCGAAGGTTGCACCACCACCAACACCGGCCACACCGAATGATGAAATAACGATAGTTCCAATAATGGTTAACCAAACCATTGGGTCAGATAGGTCCATACCCACTGTTGGGGCTACGATGGCTACTAACATGGTTGGGTAGATACCAGCACAACCGTTTTGACCGATGGATAAACCAAAGGTACCGGCAAAGTTAGCTGTTGCATCTTCTACACCTAAAGCATCTGTTTGTGTCTGGATGTTCATTGGTAATGCCCCACCACTTGAACGTGATGTAAAGGCAAAGCCTAATACAGAAGATGCTTTCTTGAAGTAGTTGATTGGGTTGACTTTGAAACCAACTAAGATCAA
>NZ_JBOEQF010001222.1:0-546 GCF_050689315.1 Aerococcus sp. L_32 | reverse complement strand
AACAATAAAGGGAATGACTTGACGAAAGAAGCCTTTGGTTTATTAAAAGCCAATGATCAGATTCACTTCACTGGTAATATCGAATCTCGTGAAATTTTAAACGGGGTAGCAGACATTGTCGTAGCCGATGGATTTACTGGAAATGCCGTATTAAAATCAGTGGAAGGAACAGCAGCTGCTGTAATGAAATTGGTTAAAAATGCGATTATGGATGGTGGAATTGGCTCTAAACTTGGTGGTTTACTAATCAAAGGGTCATTAAAAGATATGATGACAAAAATTGATTTAGACCAAGCAGGGGGCGGTATTTTATTTGGTGTTAAAGCACCAGTATTAAAAGCACATGGTTCTTCAAATGCGACGAGTGTTTTTCATACAATTTTACAAGCAGCGACAATTGTAGATGCAGGTATTATTGAGGAATTGGCCACAACATTTGAAAAAGAAATGGCTGCTAAGAAGGCAGAATAAATTTGCTGAAAGTGGGGCTAGCTTGACCTAGTTTCCCCCTTTTCAAAAAATAAAAAGTTTTAGTTGATGTGTAAC
>NZ_JBOEQF010001221.1:0-546 GCF_050689315.1 Aerococcus sp. L_32 | reverse complement strand
GTCAGATGGATGGCAGGTTTCGTTTTTCGCTAGGTATGAATCGTTGTAGTCTAAATAACGGATAGCTGCCCCGTTATAAAAGGTTGCGTAGTCAGGACTGGATTTACCGCCACCAAGTAAGGTTACTAGTGGGGCGCCACCTAAATCTTCTGTCATCGTGCGGATATCTTTCACGGGTTGGCCTTCTAAGGCACCGATCCCTACTCCAATACTATCTAAGAGACGTAATTTTAATACTTTAATGGCTTCATCTGATAAGTCATCATAGCTACGGCTTTCTACCCAGCTTGCAAGTTGTTGAACCAATGTTTGTTTATCGTTTGACATCTACTCGACCTCCGATATTTTATTAAGTCTATTTTCTTTATAGATATATAAGGAGGATATGGTCAAAAACGCATACCCCCTATAGTTGATGTTTATATGACTACTTAGTTTTTACCGTCGTTTAAGGTAATTACACGGCCGAATAACTCGTTGTTACCCCAGATACCGCGACGAATACCTTCTAATTGTACGATTTGACTATGGTCAACGAACAAGTTC
>NZ_JBOEQF010001220.1:0-546 GCF_050689315.1 Aerococcus sp. L_32 | reverse complement strand
ATCAGATGGGTGGCAGGTTTCGTTTTTCGCTAGGTATGAATCGTTGTAGTCTAAATAACGGATAGCTGCCCCGTTATAAAAGGTTGCGTAGTCAGGGCTAGATTTACCGCCACCAAGTAAGGTTACTAGTGGGGCGCCACCTAAATCTTCTGTCATCGTGCGGATATCTTTCACGGGTTGGCCTTCTAAGGCACCAATCCCAACTCCAATACTATCTAAGAGACGTAATTTTAATACTTTAATGGCTTCATCTGACAAGTCATCATAGCTACGGCTTTCTACCCAGCTTGCAAGTTGTTGAACTAATGTTTGTTTATCATTTGACATCTACTCGACCTCCGATATGTTATTCAGTCTATTTTCTATATAGATATATAAGAAGGGTATGGTCAAAAACGCATACCCTCTATAGTTGATGTTTATACCACTACTTAGTTTTTACCGTCGTTTAAGGTGATTACACGGCCGAATAACTCGTTGTTACCCCAGATACCGCGACGGATACCTTCTAATTGTACGATTTGACTATGGTCAACGAACAAGTTT
>NZ_JBOEQF010001219.1:0-547 GCF_050689315.1 Aerococcus sp. L_32 | reverse complement strand
ATTACACATCAACTAAAACTTTTTATTTTTTTAAAAGGGGGGAAACTAGGTCAAGCTAGCCCCACTTTTAGTAAATTTATTCTGCCTTCTTAGCAGCCATTTCCTTTTCAAATGTTGTGGCCAATTCCTCAATAATACCTGCATCTACAATTGTCGCTGCTTGTAAAATCGTATGGAAGACGCTCCTCGCATTTGAAGAACCATGTGCTTTTAATACTGGTGCTTTAACACCAAATAAAATACCGCCGCCTGCTTGGTCTAAATCAATTTTAGTCATCGTATCTTTTAATGACCCTTTGATTAGTAAACCACCAAGTTTAGCGCTAACGCCACCGTCCATAATCGCATTTTTAACCAATTTCATTACAGCAGCTGCTGTTCCTTCCACTGATTTTAATACGGCATTTCCAGTAAATCCATCGGCTACGACAATATCTGCTACCCCGTTTAAAATTTCACGAGATTCGATATTACCAGTGAAGTGAATCTGATCATTGGCTTTTAATAAACCAAAGGCTTCCTTCGTCAAGTCATTCCCTTTATTGTC
>NZ_JBOEQF010001218.1:0-547 GCF_050689315.1 Aerococcus sp. L_32 | reverse complement strand
CACTTAGACCAAACTTCATTAGAAGTGGGGCAAAAGGTACAGTTTGAAATTGCCCAAGGAAAGCGTGGTCCTCAAGCAGTGAATATTGAATTAGGCTAATGATAGCTAATTGAATAATATAGATAAAGCGGTAGCGATTAGACACTAAGTCTTAGTCGCTACCGCTTTTGACTTCCTCGTCAAATGGGTCAGAGGATTGTTGAAAATAGGGTATAAAAAAAGGGCACTGAACCAATTGATTCAGCGCCCTTAATTGATTGTATAGTTAAACTAGTTTAAACGTTTTAAGACAAAGTTTAATACTAAGATTAATATGATAGCTCCGATTAGTGAAGGGATCACTGCATATCCACCAATTACAGGACCAAAGTCTTGTAAGAAAGTAGATGCTACCCAAGAACCTAACATACCACAGATAATGTTACCGATAACGCCACCTGGGACATCTTTACCTAGGATTGCACCTGCACCCCAACCAATAAGTCCACCGACGATTAAAGACCATAACCAGCCCATGATAATTCCTCCATTTCATTTTGTATTGGAC
>NZ_JBOEQF010001217.1:0-548 GCF_050689315.1 Aerococcus sp. L_32 | reverse complement strand
CCATCTAAATCTGTAAATAAAATTTCACCTTGGTCAATGTGGTCTAACAACTCACCGTGGAGTCTGATTTCTTGACCAGGGAATACCACTAAATCAATGCCTCTGCGGTCAAGTTCAACTTGTAGTTGCCCAACAGCTTCTTCAACCTTGCTGCGTTCATTAACGAATTCTGAATTACGGTGGTGAGGTGTGGCTAAGATATGGGTAATCCCTTCTTGAACAGCAACATTCGCCATTGCTATTGACATTTCAATATCTTTAGCACCATCGTCCACTCCAGGTAATATATGATTGTGGATATCAATCATTACATTCCCTCCTTTTAATATATTGAATAAAGCATTGTGATTACTATATACACAAAAAAAGATCCTGGATACATGAATCTTTTTGTAAGTAGGGCATTTTCATTTCTACAATATACTATATATAAACAATTTATATGTAAGAAATTGGTAAAGTCACCTTACAATTTCACAACAATCATTCATTTCTAACTACTATATACTCTACCGCTTTTCAACCAATTTTAAAACATCATTTTCATC
>NZ_JBOEQF010001216.1:0-548 GCF_050689315.1 Aerococcus sp. L_32 | reverse complement strand
ACCAACGATGACTGGTGCTTGGTATTGGTCAATTAACTTAGGTACTTCAATATCCGGTAACAAGCCTGATTTCGCACGGTAATTTTCGAAATTGAATACCGAATTTAAGCCTGTTTCCACATTCCAATAAAAAGTCCCATTATGTAGGTGGTAGTCGTCGACAACTTTTTTAAAGGCATTAATTAGGTCCTGTTTAGCCATCCAATGGTTGGTGTCCCTAAGCACTGTAAAGTGTGTTAATACCGCAGCACAATAGGTGCCACAGATACCTGGACTACCTTTGTTTATCCAAGACTTGTAAGGTTTAAAGGCCTTTTCATCAAGTCCGGTCCAAATGAGTTTTTCCATATCCGTCCCTCCAATCAATATAACTTATTATATCATTATTCGACCTATCTTTTAATTATAGTGCTTATAGAATAGGAATTCACTTCTTGCCCGCACCACAAATTAAAGGTCTTAAAAATCTAATAATATTGCGACCTATCCGTGTTTTTCCCGTGAATTGTTGCTATAATGATAACTATGATTACATTAGGGAGGTGTAC
>NZ_JBOEQF010001215.1:0-548 GCF_050689315.1 Aerococcus sp. L_32 | reverse complement strand
CCCAACAATGACTGGTGCTTGGTATTGATCAATTAACTTAGGCACTTCAATATCCGGTAACAAGCCTGATTTCGCGCGGTAATTTTCGAAATTGAATACTGAATTTAAGCCTGTTTCCACATTCCAATAAAAAGTCCCACTATGCAGGTGGTAGTCGTCGACAACTTTTTTAAAGGCATCAATTAGGTCCTGTTTAGCCATCCAATGGTTAGTATCCCGAAGCACTGTAAAATGGGTTAATACCGCCGCACAATAGGTGCCACAGATACCTGGACTGCCTTTGTTGATCCAAGACTTGTAAGGTCTAAAGGCCTTTTCATCAAGTCCTGTCCAAATGAGTTTTTCCATAACCGTCCCTCCAATCAATATAACTTATTATATCATTATTCAACCTATCTTTTAATTATAGTGCTTATAGAATAGGAATTCACTCCTTGCCCGCACCACAAATTAAAGGTCTTAAAAATCTGATAATATTGCGACCTATCCATGTTTTTCCCGTGAATTGTTGCTATAATGATAACTATGATTACATTAGGGAGGTGTAT
>NZ_JBOEQF010001214.1:0-549 GCF_050689315.1 Aerococcus sp. L_32 | reverse complement strand
GGCGGATTTGATTTTGTGAAGTGATTTCAAATAATAGCGGAACCATTTATGCCATGGTGGAAAGGCTTGGCTGTCGGGGAAAATGATTATTTTTCACAGTCTATTATTATTTGCACTTTTATGACTAGAAGTATATAATCGAGTAGAATATTATACGTTTTAATAGGACATTATCGGTCTAGTTGATGACTAGGCTTTTTTATTGGTTTATGTCGTAAGTTTTACTTAATTTTATTTTAAAAAAGAAATATGAAGGGGATTTTAACGAGTATGTGGATTAGTATATATAATCGAGATGGCGTCGGTGACGTTATCATGTTTTCCAAAGGGACATTAACGAGAGATCATATTGCGACTTCAACAGTTGGAGATGTGACGCGTATTTTCAATAATGAAACGAAAGAAACAATGGGTTACAATATCCAAAATATTTCTAAAATGATTCAAATTGAAGGAAAGGGGCGTGTTCATTTAAGTCAAACACAATTAGACTTAATCAACCAATCCTTATATGAACAAGGTTTTGATACTATTCCTTTCAATGATAAT
>NZ_JBOEQF010001213.1:0-549 GCF_050689315.1 Aerococcus sp. L_32 | reverse complement strand
GTTATCATTGAAAGGAATAGTATCAAAACCTTGTTCATATAAGGATTGGTTGATTAAGTCTAATTGTGTTTGACTTAAATGAACACGCCCCTTTCCTTCAATTTGAATCATCTTAGAAATATTTTGGATGTTGTAACCCATAGTTTCTTTCGTTTCATTATTGAAAATACGCGTCACATCTCCAACTGTTGAAGTCGCAATACGGTCTCTCGTTAATGTCCCTTTGGAAAACATGATAACGTCACCGACGCCATCTCGATTATATATACTAATCCACATATTCGTTAAAATCCCCTTCATATTTCTTTTTTAAAATAAAATTAAGTAAAACTTACGACATAAACCAATAAAAAAGCCTAGTCATCAACTAGACCGGTAATGTCCTATTAAAACGTATAATATTCTACTCGATTATATACTCCTAGTCATAAAAGTGCAAATAATAATAGACTGTGAAAAATAATCATTTCCCCCGACAGCCAAGCCTTTCCACAATGGCATAAATGGTTCCGCCATCATTTGAAATCACTTCACATAATCAAATCCGTA
>NZ_JBOEQF010001212.1:0-551 GCF_050689315.1 Aerococcus sp. L_32 | reverse complement strand
TTAGCTATTGCAACTTTAGGGGCTTCTGAAATTATCCGTATCATCATCCAAAACTTGAAAATCACTAACGGTGCCGCTGGTATCTCAGGTATTCCAATGAACGTAACTTGGATTACTTTATTTATCTTCATCGTTTTAACGACATTATTAATTGTAAACTATATCCACTCTAGTCCAGGACGTGCTACTATTGCCGTTCGGGAAAATGAAATAGCTGCTGAATCTGTTGGGGTAAAAACAACTAGGTATAAAATCATCGCCTTTGTAATCGGTGCTGTTACAGCTTCAATCGCAGGTACTTTATACGCAGGTTACTTCTCAGTAATCAACCCATCACAATTTACTTTCCAACGTTCAATCGATGTGTTAATCATCGTTGTATTCGGTGGTATCGGATCAGTAACGGGTTCATTCGTTGCAGCTATCGCCTTAGGTTTACTAAACTCAGTTTTAGCCCCTTTAGGTCAATTACGTATGGTTGTATATGGTATCGCAATTATCGCCATCATGGTATTCAAGCCATCAGGTTTGATGGGTGATTTTGAATTACG
>NZ_JBOEQF010001211.1:0-551 GCF_050689315.1 Aerococcus sp. L_32 | reverse complement strand
CTAGCGATTGCAACTTTAGGGGCTTCTGAAATTATCCGTATCATCATCCAAAACTTGGAAATCACTAACGGTGCCGCTGGTATCTCAGGTATTCCAATGAACGTAACTTGGATTATTTTATTTATCTTCATCGTTTTAACAACATTATTAATTGTAAACTATATCCACTCTAGTCCAGGACGTGCTACTATTGCCGTTCGGGAAAATGAAATAGCTGCCGAATCTGTTGGGGTAAAAACAACTAAATATAAAATCATTGCCTTTGTAATCGGTGCTGTAACAGCTTCAATTGCAGGTACTTTATACGCAGGTTACTTCTCAGTAATCAACCCTTCACAATTTACTTTCCAACGTTCAATCGATGTTCTAATTATCGTTGTATTCGGTGGTATCGGATCAGTAACAGGTTCATTCGTTGCGGCAATTGCCTTAGGACTACTAAACTCAGTTTTAGCCCCTTTAGGTCAATTACGTATGGTTGTATATGGTATCGCGATTATCGCCATCATGGTATTCAAGCCATCAGGTTTAATGGGTGATTACGAATTACA
>NZ_JBOEQF010001210.1:0-551 GCF_050689315.1 Aerococcus sp. L_32 | reverse complement strand
ACCTTTATGCCTGAAGAAGGACCAGATGATTTACGTGCCCATCTTTTAGAAGCAGTCGAATCTTTCGATGACACGTTACAAATTCTATTTTTAGTTGATTTGTGGGGAGGTTCACCATTCAACCAGGCCAATACAATTCACGAAGAAATGCCAGAACGCACAGCAATTGTAAGTGGGTTAAATCTACCAATGCTCTTAGAAGCTTTGGGTCAACGATTTGGTTCTGATCAAGTGGCAGATGTTGCTAAACACATTTTGACAAGAGACGTGTCAGGTATTCGTGTAAAACCTGAAGCACTTGGGGAAGGCATTGACGCCCCAGCAGCTGCAGCTAGCGAAGGTAGCCAAGAAGAGGAGCAAGTTGGTACCTTAACACCTGGTACTGTATTAGGTGATGGGAAGATTAAGTATGTCCTAGCACGCGTGGATACCCGTTTATTACACGGTCAAGTAGCCACTGGTTGGGTGAAATCAGTTAACCCTAACCGTATTATCGTTGTATCGGACAAGGTAGCCCAAGATGACATGCGTAAATCATTGATTCAACAAGC
>NZ_JBOEQF010001209.1:0-552 GCF_050689315.1 Aerococcus sp. L_32 | reverse complement strand
AGATGATGGCCCAGAATCAGCCTTGAAGAATATCCATGATGCCAACTATCATATTGAACAAATTCAAGATTTGGCCATGTTACCATGTGGTTACCACCGTTACTACTACTCTGAAGATGAGATGTTACAACATTCTATTGAAGAGTTTAAAGCAGGGGCAACACGTGCACAAGTAGTGAAGAAGACTGAGCAACAATTGTTTGAATTGTATAAAGATCCAGCTTTAGACTACAAGCCTGAAGAATTAACCCAACGTGGTGGGACTTACTATTCTGACGCCGCTTGTGAGGTAATTGCTTCTATCTACAACGACAAACAGACTGTTATGGTGGTTTCTACCCAAAATAACGGGACAATCCAAGACCTACCGTACGATGCCATTGTGGAAGTATCTGCCCAAATCACTAGCCACGGCGCTGTACCATTCAACTGGGGTGAATTTATGCCAGCCGCTCGTGGGATGATCCAATTGATGAAGGGGATGGAAGAAACGGTTATCCGTGCCGCCGTTGAAGGAAATTACGGGGCAGCTTTACATGCCTTCACGATTAA
>NZ_JBOEQF010001208.1:0-553 GCF_050689315.1 Aerococcus sp. L_32 | reverse complement strand
GATTTCACAAGATATAAGCTATCGCAAGTGATAGGTAAACTTGTTCGGTCCAAGAGGGGATATATGATTTTTGAACAGTCTTTTGTTACAATAAACACCGAAAGCATAAATTCGCTAAAATATAGAAGTAATCCTTATTTTTAAAAAGCTGGTCCGGATTAGCTGACGACCATCTAAAGGAGAGAATGCTATTTTCCGAGAACTCAATAGCGAATAACAAATAAGAATGATTATACAGTTATTATATAGAAGAAAAATGAGAGGAAGGCAAGGTTTAATGACGCAGCTATTCGGCAAGAAACGTTTAATAGAAGTATTGACCGCATATAAGGCAGATCCCAATCCGTTAACAACGCTGGCTATGTTGACCACGATGGCGACCGCCCACTTATACGCTATCCAACTAGAGGGGACACCAGCCGACAAAAGTATCTGGTTAACTTACGACAAAGAAAAGGGACAACGAGAGCTTGTGACTTTTACGGACAAAGACCAAGCTAGCCAGTACGCATCTAAAGCAGATAATGTTTCGATTGAGCAAATGACTTTTAAG
>NZ_JBOEQF010001207.1:0-553 GCF_050689315.1 Aerococcus sp. L_32 | reverse complement strand
TTTAAAAGTCATTTGCTGAATCGAAACATTATCTGCTTTAGATGCGTACTGGCTAGCTTGGTCTTTGTCCGTGAAAGTCACAAGCTCTCGTTGTCCCTTTTCTTTGTCGTAAGTTAACCAGATACTTTTGTCGGCTGGTGTCCCCTCTAGCTGGATAGCGTATAAGTGGGCGGTCGCCATCGTGGTCAACATAGCCAGCGTTGTTAACGGGTTTGGATCTGCCTTATATGCGGTCAATACTTCTATTAAACGTTTCTTGCCGAATGGCTGCGTCATTAAATCTTGCCTTCCTTTCATTTTTCTTCTATATAATAACTGTATAATCATTCTTATTTGTTATTCGCTATTGAGTTCTTGGAAAATAGCTTTCTCTCCTTTAGATGGCCGTCAGCTAATCCGGACCAGCCCTTTTCAAATAAGGATTACTTCTATATTGTAGCGAATTCATGCTTTCGGTGTTTATTGTAACAAATGACTGTTCAAAAATCATATATCTCCTCTTGGACCGAACAAGTTTACCTATCACTTGCGATAGCTTATATCCTGCGAAATT
>NZ_JBOEQF010001206.1:0-553 GCF_050689315.1 Aerococcus sp. L_32 | reverse complement strand
GGCAGTGATTACTTGACCTATGGCACCAGCACCGGGCACAAATCCTCGGCTTGAAGGGAATTGTACATCTGGGTTGGTGAGATAGAAAGCAGCCCCTCTTTGAACTGCAATCGAGGCTTCAATGAATTGTGGATACGTCACTTCTTGGTCAAGGCCAACGATCACCACATCGCACGGGTCCTGGTCGACGTTTTGAGTCAATTCAAAACCTGCGTCCACTACTTCATCTTTTAAGTAATCCATTCCGATGACATAGGCTTTGCCTGTTTCTTTTGTCAGCTTGCCAGATGTTAAATCTTCAGCAAGGATAAAGCGCAAAGTATCCACTGAGGTGTAGAAATGTTTACCCTCAACATTTAAGCCCGTAATTTTATTTAAATTATCTGCTGCTGCCTGGTGTTTACGCATGGCATTGTTGGTCACAAACATAAATGGAATATTATCTCCAATCAAGCGCTCAATAAAGTCCTTCGCACCCGCTATCGGTTGACCGCCGCGGTACATAGTACCATCTAAATCAATTAAGAAAACCTTATCTTGTAGATCCATCTAT
>NZ_JBOEQF010001205.1:0-553 GCF_050689315.1 Aerococcus sp. L_32 | reverse complement strand
TTAGATGGATCTACAAGAAAAAATTTTCTTAATCGATTTAGATGGTACTATGTACCGCGGCGGTCAACCGATAGCGGGTGCGAAGGACTTTATTGAGCGCTTGATTGAAGATAATATCCCATTTATGTTTGTGACCAACAATGCCATGCGTAAACACCAGGCAGCAGCAGATAATTTAAATAAAATTACGGGCTTAAATGTTGAGGGTAAACATTTCTACACTTCAGTGGATACTTTGCGCTTTATCCTTGCTGAAGATTTAACATCTGGCAAGCTGACAAAAGAAACAGGCAAAGCCTATGTCATCGGAATGGATTACTTAAAAGATGAAGTAGTGGACGCAGGATTTGAATTGACTCAAAACGTCGACCAGGACCCGTGCGATGTGGTGATCGTTGGCCTTGACCAAGAAGTGACGTATCCACAATTCATTGAAGCCTCGATTGCAGTTCAAAGAGGTGCTGCTTTCTATCTCACCAACCCAGACGTACAATTCCCTTCAAACCGAGGATTTGTGCCCGGTGCTGGTGCCATCGGTCAAGTAATCACTGCG
>NZ_JBOEQF010001204.1:0-555 GCF_050689315.1 Aerococcus sp. L_32 | reverse complement strand
GGGGACACTGCTTATGTTGTCACTAACAATCACGTAATTGACGGGGCAGATGCGATTAATATTATTATGGCTGATGGTACCCAAGTTGAGGCTGAAGTGGTTGGTTCTGATCCATGGACTGACTTAGCGGTATTGAAGATTTCTTCAGATGTTGTGACAACAGTTGCTGAATTTGGGGATTCTGATAGCTTGAAAGTAGGGGAACCTGCGATTGCAATTGGTTCACCTTTAGGTTCTGAATATGCAACAACTGTGACGCAAGGGATTATCTCTGGTTTAGACCGTTCGGTAGCTATTGATATAGATGGCGACGGCACATCTGACTGGGTCGCAAATGTTATTCAAACAGATGCGGCGATTAACCCTGGTAACTCTGGTGGTGCTTTATTAAATGCTGCTGGACAAGTGATTGGGATTAACTCGATGAAAGTTTCTAGTGACCAAGTAGAGGGTATGGGCTTTGCCATCCCAGCAGGTGAGGTGCAAACAATCATTGGTGAACTGGAAGCCAATGGCGAAATTGTCCGTCCGGAATTAGGTGTATCTATGGTTGAC
>NZ_JBOEQF010001203.1:0-556 GCF_050689315.1 Aerococcus sp. L_32 | reverse complement strand
CCCATCTCTAAATGGATGTCTTCTAGTTTGATATGAATGATTTCAGATACCCGCATGCCAGTTGAATACAGGGTTTCCAACAAGGTTCTATCCCGCAACCCTAGTGGCTTAGTGATATCTGGCGTCGCTAAAATCCGATCAACTTCGTCTAAGGTTAAAACAGCTGGTAAATGTTGGGTTTTCTTGGGTAAAGAAATTTTTTCCATTGGATTGCCTTCAATGACCCCATCCAATTTTAGGTAGCGGAAGAAATGACGCAAGGTCGACACGTAATGTGACCTGGTTGACGTGGCCAAATGGTCTTCGTTCATCCACTTTAAATGGTCTAACACTGTGTCCTGACTAATGTCTTGGACCTTTTCGATGCCTTGACGATTTAAATAGGTCATCATTCGGTTTAATTCTTGCTTGTAAGAGATGATGGAATTTTCTGCCAACCCCTCTTCTACACGCATGGTATTTAAAAAATCTTCAATCACTTCAGTTAGCTTCATGCTTACCCTTTCTTCACTCAACGAAACATATACAGTCAAAGGCCTATTCCACTTGATTTGCT
>NZ_JBOEQF010001202.1:0-557 GCF_050689315.1 Aerococcus sp. L_32 | reverse complement strand
AGCAACTGATGATGCTTTATCTGACTTCCGTTTTGAAGTGGGCGCTAAAACTGTTCCTTCATTAGTTTACGTTGGTGGAGACGGTAAATTTAAAAACTTAAATGCGGATTCTTCAAATTCTGTAGCGGAAATTGCGCAAGCTATTAAAGGGTAATGCCAGGTTAAAGGCAAGTTTAGTAAATATATCTTTGCTAAACCCTTAAGAAAGGTTTAAAGCGCATGAAATCGTTTGAATATATCTATATTTTTCTTTAGACTTATAGGTATAGAAAGGTGTGATTTTAATGAAAACGCCAAAAGTAGTGATGGGATTCCTAGCCGCCGGAGTATTAGCAGCTGGATATACTATTACACAAGTTCAAGCGGATGAAAATGCACAAGGTTTATATACAAGTAATGTGGCATCATCTCAAGTTGAATCAGCTACGACAAGTAGTGAATCAACTAGTCAATCGGAAGAAGCAAGCACAAGTACTGAGGAAATAGCCATTAGTGAGAGTGAGTTAGCTTCAGATACGTCTGAAACTTCAGCTACTAGTGAGGCAACAGACACTACT
>NZ_JBOEQF010001201.1:0-557 GCF_050689315.1 Aerococcus sp. L_32 | reverse complement strand
TGCAACTGATGATGCTTTATCTGACTTCCGTTTTGAAGTGGGCGCTAAAACTGTTCCTTCATTAGTATACGTTGGTGGCGACGGTAAATTTAAAAACTTAAATGCGGATTCTTCAAATTCTGTAGCGGAAATTGCGCAAGCTATTCAAGGGTAATGCCAACTTAAAGGCAAGATAGGTAAATATATCTTTGTTAAACCCTTAAGAAAGGTTTAAAGCGCATGAAATCGTTTGAATATATCTATATTTTTCTTTAGACTTATAGGTATAGAAAGGTGTGATATTAATGAAAACGCCAAAAGTAGTGATGGGATTCCTAGCCGCCGGAGTATTAGCAGCTGGATACACTATTACACAAGTTCAAGCAGATGAAAATGCACAAGATTTATATACAAGTAATGTGGCAACATCTCAAGTTGAATCAGCTACGACAAGTAGTGAATCAACTAGTCAATCGAAAGAAGCAAGCACAAGTACTGAGGAAGCAGCCACTAGTGAGAGTGAGTTAGCTTCAGATACGTCTGAAACTTCAGCTACTAGTGAGGCAACATACACTCCC
>NZ_JBOEQF010001200.1:0-557 GCF_050689315.1 Aerococcus sp. L_32 | reverse complement strand
GAGGCAGCTGCTGAAAAAGCTGAAAAAGAACAACGTAAAGAAGAGTTCTTTAACAATGATATTCCAGCTATTGCGCCAGTTTTTAGCGGTTTTAAAGACAGTGAACCGGTAGTAGAGGAAGCAGAAACAAGTGCTGTAGCAGAAAATGCTAGCGAATCTGTAGAAACTGCTTCATCAGAAAATACTGGTTCAGAAAATACACCAGATGCGGCTGAAGAAACACAAGCGGTAGCAGCTGATAATACTGATCAAACTGATACAAACCAACCAACAACTGACGTGCAAGATGTGACAGATGAACTGGTACAATCCGAGTCAACAGAAGCTGATTTGACCAATGCAGCAGATAAATCTGAAGAATAATCAGGAGTATTTGCGCGACAAAAGTTGTTTTTACAATATTTTTATAGTAATATTATGACGTATGGAAATAGAACACGTAGAGTGGAACACAATAAATAACGTAATTTATCGAAAGAGAATCTATGTTAGCTGCGAATTAGAGCGAGAAAAGTTATTTATTATCATCCAGGAGTAGTTTGTTGAACAGGTAATGC
>NZ_JBOEQF010001199.1:0-557 GCF_050689315.1 Aerococcus sp. L_32 | reverse complement strand
CCGTTGTTTTAGCATTGGCGTCACGTACTATAATTTCACGAGATTGTCCGTTTAATTCAAAGAAGACAATTCGTTGACCAGTTTCATCCAACTCACCAATTTGGATTAAGCGGATGTATAAGACTTTACCCTTTTGAATTTCAACATTCACAGTTTCACCAGTCTTCATACCATAGAAGAAGCTTGGTGTTGGGATGATTGAAACGTCAGAATAACGTTCAAGTTTATGACGGTAGTCTACAAAAACATCAGGATACATAATGTAAGATAAGACGTCTTGCTCGTCTACATCTTCATCACCTAATTTAGCAATCAATTCTTGACGAGTAGCTTCAAAATCAATTGGCGCTAAGTGTTCCCCTGGACGATCAGTTGAAGCCTCTTCACCTTTTAAGATGATGTCAGATACATCTTGCGGGAATCCACCTTCTGGTTGACCGATTTTACCTTTAAATAAATCGATAACAGATTGAGGGAAGTCATATTTTTTCCCTTCTGCGAAGAATTTATCAATTGTTAGGTCATTTTGAACCATAAATAAGGCCATATCACCAACG
>NZ_JBOEQF010001198.1:0-557 GCF_050689315.1 Aerococcus sp. L_32 | reverse complement strand
TGTTGGTGATATGGCCTTATTTATGGTTCAAAATGACCTAACAATTGATAAATTCTTTGCAGAAGGGAAAAAATACGACTTCCCTCAATCTGTTATCGATTTATTTAAAGGTAAAATCGGTCAACCAGAAGGTGGATTCCCGCAAGATGTATCTGACATCATCTTAAAAGGTGAAGAGGCTTCTACTGATCGTCCAGGGGAACACTTAGCACCAATTGATTTTGAAGCTACTCGTCAAGAATTGATTGCTAAATTAGGTGATGAAGATGTAGACGACCAAGACGTCTTATCTTACATTATGTATCCTGATGTTTTTGTAGACTACCGTCATAAACTTGAACGTTATTCTGACGTTTCAATCATCCCTACACCAAGCTTCTTCTATGGTATGAAGACTGGTGAAACTGTGAATGTTGAAATTCAAAAGGGTAAAGTCTTATACATCCGCTTAATCCAAATTGGTGAGTTGGATGAAACTGGTCAACGGATTGTCTTCTTTGAATTAAACGGACAATCTCGTGAAATTATAGTACGTGACGCCAATGCCAAAACAACGA
>NZ_JBOEQF010001197.1:0-558 GCF_050689315.1 Aerococcus sp. L_32 | reverse complement strand
TCAACTAATGATGTACAACAAGCCTTGAATTCTGTGATGTCAGAAGCGGAACTGTTATATATTCCAACAGATAATATCATGGCAGGGGCAGCGTCAACGGTTGGTGCGGTATCTGAACAATACCAAGTACCGGTTGTTGCTGGATCAATTGACCAAGTGGAAGATGGGGGACTAGCGACTTATTCTTTAAACTACTACGAATTGGGACGTCAAACAGCTGAAATGGCAGCACGGGTAATTGAAGGTGAAGATCCTTCGACCATGCCGATTGAGCAAGCGGAAGAATTAGAATTATACGTAAATGAAGACATGGCGGAAGCGTTGGGCGTCGATCCTGACAGCATCCAAGTGGCAGAATAAAGGGAAGAAAGAGGATTTTAATATGAGTGTTATTTTAGGCAGTATATCAGAAGGGTTGTTATGGGGATTATTGGCGATGGGGGTTTACTTAACTTACCGAATCCTAAATGTGGCCGATATGACAGTTGAAGGGTCGTTTTCTTTAGGGGCAGCCTTGGTATCACGGTTAATTTTTGAATTTGCCATGGAACCTTGGAT
>NZ_JBOEQF010001196.1:0-558 GCF_050689315.1 Aerococcus sp. L_32 | reverse complement strand
CGTTTAATTTGTTGATTAGAAAATTTACCGATGGCAATAATTCCAGCAATATCATCAGCAATTTGAATAATTTGATTATTGAAATAACGGACAATGTCATAGGTTAAATCTTCTGCACGTTTTTCTATCCCAATCCGAATAGCGTAATAATATAAATCGTTTAATTCTTCTTGCTCACTATACCATTGGACAACAGCAATTTTTTGTCGCTGTTTTGGTATATTCGTCGTCTTTTGATGTTTGGTATAGCCCAAGTCGTCTGCAATGGCTAGAATACGATGTTTCGTGTCTTCACCAACAGAAAGGGTTTCATCACGGTTCAACACACGTGAAACGGTCGCTTGCGAAACTTTTGCTAATTTTGCAATATCTTTAAGAGTAGCCATATCTTTACTTCCTTTATCATGTATTTTTATCCATTATAACACATTTGCAGCTACATTAGTAAAAGTTTAGTAAACATATCGAATATTTTATCTGAATAATCTATAATAAAATTATCATATAAATCAAGGAGATTGCTTATGGACACGACAACATTAAATCAAGATTTTACAA
>NZ_JBOEQF010001195.1:0-558 GCF_050689315.1 Aerococcus sp. L_32 | reverse complement strand
TGATTAATTTGTTGATTAGAAAATTTACCGATGGCAATAATTCCAGCAATATCATCAGCAATTTGAATAATTTGATTATTGAAATAACGGACAATGTCATAGGTTAAATCTTCGGCACGTTTTTCTATCCCAATCCGAATAGCGTAATAATATAAATCATTTAATTCTTCTTGCTCACTATACCATTGGACAACAGCAATTTTTTGTCGCTGTTTTGGTATATTCGTCGTTTTTTGATGTTTGGTATAGCCCAAGTCGTCTGCAATGGCTAGAATACGATGTTTCGTGTCTTCACCAACAGAAAGGGTTTCATCACGGTTCAACACACGTGAAACAGTCGCTTGCGAAACTTTTGCTAATTTTGCAATATCTTTAAGAGTAGCCATATCCTTACTTCCTTTATCATGTATTTTTATCCATTATAACACATTTGCAACTACATTAGTAAAAGTTTAGTAAATATATCGAATATTTTATCTGAATAATCTATAATAAAATTATCATATAAATCAAGGAGATTGCTTATGGACACGACAACATTAAATCAAGCTTTTACAG
>NZ_JBOEQF010001194.1:0-559 GCF_050689315.1 Aerococcus sp. L_32 | reverse complement strand
CTTCATTAAAGACTGTACCGCCTTGGAAGATATCGTCAATCATCAAAATGCCGCCGACTTCTAGTCGGTCCATGATTAACGGGAAAAAGTCGAAGTATTTTGCTTTCGCTGAATCTAATAAGGCAAAGTCATATTTAGCTTCTAAAGTTGGCAATATATCTTTGGCGTCACCTTCATGGATAGTCACTTGGTCTGCTACACCTAATTTTTCAAAGTTGACTTTAGCAGCAGCAATCATTTTGTCATAACGATCAATGGTATCTAAGCTTCTTTCAGGGTGGTCATAAACCATTAGTGATCCGGAGAATCCGATGGCCATACCAATTTCTAGAATTTTCTTTGGTTGTTTAATACTTAATAGAAAATCTAAGAAAACTGCTGTTTCATGAGGAATTACTGGTACGCGGTTTTCATGGGCGTAATCTTCTAATTCTTTTAATGGTGCTGGAAAATCGTTCTGTCCAGTACGCATGAAGTTTAATACGCCTGCTTCTACTACTGGGCGGTCCATCATTTCATTTTTCATTACTTTTTCTTCAGTCTTACTTACTTCATTTGC
>NZ_JBOEQF010001193.1:0-559 GCF_050689315.1 Aerococcus sp. L_32 | reverse complement strand
ATTCATTAAAGACTGTACCGCCTTGGAAAATATCGTCAATCATCAAAATGCCGCCAACTTCTAGTCGGTCCATGATTAACGGGAAAAAGTCGAAGTATTTTGCTTTCGCTGAATCTAATAAGGCAAAGTCATATTTAGCTTCTAGAGTTGGCAATATATCTTTGGCGTCACCTTCATGGATAGTCACTTGGTCTGATACACCTAATTTTTCAAAGTTGACTTTAGCAGCAACAATCATTTTGTCATAACGATCAATGGTATCTAAGCTTCTTTCAGAATGGCCATAAACCATTAGTGATCCAGAGAATCCGATGGCCATACCGATTTCTAGAATTTTCTTTGGTTGTTTAATACTTAATAGAAAGTCTAAGAAAACTGCTGTTTCATGAGGAATTACTGGTACGCGGTTTTCATGGGCGTAATCTTCTAATTCTTTTAATGGTGCTGGAAAGTCGTTCTGTTCAGTACGCATGAAGTTCAATACGCCTGCTTCTACTACTGGGCGGTCCATCATTTCATTTTGTAATACTTTTTCTTTAGTCTCATTTACTTCGTTTGA
>NZ_JBOEQF010001192.1:0-560 GCF_050689315.1 Aerococcus sp. L_32 | reverse complement strand
CGTTGCTTGGGTACCGGGGGCCTATGAAATCCCGCTTACAGCTGCAACGATGGCTGAAACAGGTAAATACGATGCGATCATTACACTGGGTGCTGTGATTAGAGGGGCTACAAGTCATTTTGATGTGGTGGTTAATCAAGCGTCAAGTGGGGTATCTCAAGTAGGTTTAACGCATAAATTACCGGTCATTTTTGGTGTCTTAACCGTTGAAAACATCGAACAAGCTATTGAACGATCTGGTACTAAAGCAGGTAACCTTGGTTTTACTTATGCAACGAATGCTATTGAAATGATTAATTTATTCAAGGAAATTAAACAACAATAGGTCATCAATCCATATGAAAATATCTCTAACAGCACAAGACTAGCTTTAATTTTAAATCATGGTAAGATGGATGTTGGAACAATAAAGCGCATTCAATTATCATATCTTTCTGATGATTTGCGCAAAAAGCTTAAGGAGACTTCATATGACGATTCAATTTAAACAAACATTAGCGCCAGCTAAGGATAATTCTGGAAAACCTATCATTTTAAGTGACGCTACCTTCGCTCAACGC
>NZ_JBOEQF010001191.1:0-560 GCF_050689315.1 Aerococcus sp. L_32 | reverse complement strand
TGTTGCTTGGGTACCGGGGGCCTATGAAATCCCGCTTACAGCTGCAACGATGGCTGAAACAGGCAAATATGATGCAATCATTACACTGGGTGCTGTGATTAGAGGGGCTACAAGTCATTTTGATGTGGTGGTTAATCAAGCGTCAAGTGGGGTATCTCAAGTAGGTTTAACGCATAAATTACCTGTTATCTTTGGCGTTTTAACGGTCGAAAATATCGAACAAGCCATTGAGCGCTCTGGTACTAAAGCTGGTAACCTTGGTTTTACTTATGCAACGAATGCTATTGAAATGATTAATTTATTCAAGGAAATTAAACAACAATAGGTCATCAATCCATATGAAAACATCTCTAATAGTACAATACTAGCTTTAATTTTAAATCATGTTAAGATGGATATTGGAACAATAAAGCGCATTCAATTATCATATCTTTCTGATGATTTGCGCAAAAAGCTTAAGGAGACTTCATATGACGATTCAATTTAAACAAACATTAGCACCAACCAAGGATAATTCTGGAAAACCTATCATCTTAAGTGACGCTACCTTCGCTCAACGT
>NZ_JBOEQF010001190.1:0-562 GCF_050689315.1 Aerococcus sp. L_32 | reverse complement strand
GAAATCAAAACAAGCGACTTCTCGTAAGAAAACATTGGAGAAAATCGAATTGGATGACATTCGTCCTTCAAGCCGTAAATACCCATTTGTTGGATTCGAGCCAGAACGTGAAATTGGTAATGATGTACTAACAGTAGAAAACCTTTCTAAAACAATTGATGGCGTGAAAGTATTAGATAATGTATCATTCATTATCCGTCCAAAAGATAAAGTAGCTTTTGTATCTCGTAACGATATCTCAACTACTGCTTTAATGGAAATCATCACAGGGAATATGGAACCAGACTCAGGTTCATACAAATGGGGTGTCACTACAAGTCAAACTTACCTGGCACGAGATAACTCAGATGAATTTGAAAACAGCCAACAAAGTATCCTTGATTGGTTACGTCAATTCGCCAATGGTCCAGAGGAAGAAGATAACACATTCTTACGTTCATTCTTAGGTCGTATGTTATTCTCTGGTGACGAAGTAAACAAAAACCTAGATGTATTATCGGGTGGGGAACGTGTTCGTTGTATGTTATCTAAGATGATGTTATCTAAAGCCAATGTATTGGTA
>NZ_JBOEQF010001189.1:0-562 GCF_050689315.1 Aerococcus sp. L_32 | reverse complement strand
TAAATCAAAACAAGCGACATCTCGTAAGAAAACATTGGAGAAAATCGAATTGGATGACATCCGTCCTTCAAGCCGTAAATATCCATTTGTTGGTTTCGAACCAGAACGGGAAATTGGTAATGATGTATTAACTGTAGAAAACCTTTCTAAAACAATTGATGGCGTGAAAGTATTAGATAATGTTTCGTTCATTATCCGTCCAAAAGATAAAGTCGCTTTTGTATCTCGTAACGATATTTCAACTACTGCTTTAATGGAAATCATCACAGGGAATATGGAACCAGACTCAGGTTCATACAAATGGGGTGTCACTACAAGTCAAACTTACTTGGCACGTGATAACTCAGATGAATTTGAAAACAGTCAACAAAGTATTCTTGATTGGTTACGTCAATTTGCCAATGGTCCAGAGGAAGAAGATAACACATTCTTACGTTCATTCTTAGGTCGCATGTTATTCTCTGGTGACGAAGTAAATAAAAACCTAGATGTATTGTCAGGTGGGGAACGTGTTCGTTGTATGTTATCCAAGATGATGTTATCTAAAGCCAATGTATTGGTG
>NZ_JBOEQF010001188.1:0-562 GCF_050689315.1 Aerococcus sp. L_32 | reverse complement strand
AAAGGGCTTGTGGCGCTTGTCTTAAGGCCAAGGTCTCAGCTACTGGGTATTGGTATAAATGACCATCTTGAATGCGAAATTCTTTGATTAAGCTTAAGGCACCTTGGTAACCATATTGGTCCGTTGGATAATCAATTTCCGGTAGACCTAACCAGGAAACGCCTAGCACTCGCCCATCAGGCGCATTGATCAGTTGACTGGCATACACATCAAAACCGTAATCTAAGTTTTCTAGTTGACCAGGGTTTTCTAATTTGCCCACTGCAGTAAAAGCATCCGCCACTAGATAAGCGTTAGGGTAAATATTTTGATAGGTTAATTGGTCTTGGTCAATTCCTTGCGGACAGAAAGTGACAAAGACTTTGCCATCTACTTGGTTAATATTTGGACATTCAAACATATAGGCAGAGTCTGCTTGCGGAATCGGTAATTCACTGTGGTAAGTCCACTGGTCTAGGTTTTCTGGGTCTGCTTGGTATAAATACAAGGTCCCCCGCTCGTCAGATTTTCTTTGGCCCCCAATGACTAACCAAGATTGACCATGAGCTGTAAAATACATAGG
>NZ_JBOEQF010001187.1:0-563 GCF_050689315.1 Aerococcus sp. L_32 | reverse complement strand
AACTTCAACAACTTCACAATGATTTACCTATTTAATGAAGGTGGACCTGGTTCAGTAGGGAACAATGCCGGGACTACAGATATCTTGATTTCATGGGTCTACAAGTTGACAACAGGGCAATCGCCACAATATAACGTATCGTCCGCGATTACCATCATCATCTCAACTGTAGTTATTGTGATTTCGCTGATCATCTTTAAATACACCAATGCTTTTGAAATGGAGGATTAAGCCATGGCTGAGAAAAAATTAGCTAACACGCAAAAACGCGGCCGCTTCTGGAACCAATTCTTTACCTATGCCTTCTTAGTCTTTATGGCAATCATCATCATCTATCCCTTACTGATCACCATTACATCAGCCTTCAGGGGTGGAAACTTAATTGCCTTTAACTTGAACTTCTCAGGTCAGTTTACCCTAAGTAACTTTGAACGCTTGTTTACAGAAACCCAATACGGTCAGTGGTATATTAATACTTTAATCGTTGCGGTGATTACCATGGCCTTACAGGTAACGATTATTACCTTAGCCGGATATGCCTACTCAAGATACCGGTTCGCAGG
>NZ_JBOEQF010001186.1:0-564 GCF_050689315.1 Aerococcus sp. L_32 | reverse complement strand
AACAATGTTGTAGCCACGGGCAAATTGACCTTGAGTTTCAACATCCACGTAATATTCAGTCGCTTGAAGCATCAATTCTGGTACCGCAGCAACTGCAACCAATAATGAGTCTGTACAAGTAATCCCGTCAATGCCTCGTTTAGCCAACTCGAACTCACGAACAAACATATTAATATCTAGGAAAAATTTTGAACCTTTCGTATTTAGAGCCTGAATTTCTTCAATATCTTCTTCGTACATCACTCCGAAGTCTAGTGAAGCATCCCAAGTTACCATAGTCTTAGCAGTTGAAGCATTTAACACAATTCTAGCTGCTTCAGGGTCCACATAGAAATTATACTCTGCTGATACATTCATATTCCCTAAGCGGTTGTTCACCCCACCCATAATCCAAATATGCTTGATATCAGCCGCAATCTCCGGTGCTTTCTTAATAGCCATGGCAATATTGGTTAAAGGTGCTAAAGCTAAAATTTCAATCTCGCCTGGATTTGCTTTCACCGTATCAATAATAAAATCAATCGCATGCCCATCTTCAGCTGTTTGTGTTGGTTTAGAGAATAT
>NZ_JBOEQF010001185.1:0-564 GCF_050689315.1 Aerococcus sp. L_32 | reverse complement strand
TACAATGTTGTAGCCACGGGCAAATTGACCTTGTGTTTCAACATCCACGTAATATTCAGTCGCTTGAAGCATCAATTCTGGTACCGCAGCAACTGCAACCAA
Source organism: Aerococcus sp. L_32 (assembly GCF_050689315.1). Taxonomy (NCBI): domain Bacteria; kingdom Bacillati; phylum Bacillota; class Bacilli; order Lactobacillales; family Aerococcaceae; genus Aerococcus; species Aerococcus sp. L_32. Next base: position 462 of record NZ_JBOEQF010001185.1, on the reverse strand, counting down.
TAATGAGTCTGTACAAGTAATCCCGTCGATGCCTCTTTTCGCTAATTCAAACTCACGGACAAACATATTAATATCTAGGAAGAATTTAGACCCTTTAGTGTTCAGTGCTTGAATTTCTTCAATATCTTCTTCGTACATCACACCGAAGTCTAAACTGGCGTCCCAAGTCACCATGGTCTTAGGCGTAGAAGCATTTAGAACAATTCGTGCTGCCTCTGGATCTACATAGAAGTTATATTCTGCAGATACGTTCATGTTCCCGAGACGGTTGTTGACACCACCCATAATCCAAATATGCTTGATATCCTTCATAATTTCTGGGGCTTTCTTAATTGCCATTGCAATATTGGTTAAAGGTGCTAAAGCTAAAATTTCAATCTCGCCTGGATTTGCTTTCACCGTATCAATAATAAAATCAATTGCATGCCCATCTTCAGCTGTTTGTGTTGGTTTAGGGAATAC
>NZ_JBOEQF010001184.1:0-564 GCF_050689315.1 Aerococcus sp. L_32 | reverse complement strand
GGTCTTTATCTGTAGCAATCGCTACCGTATAGTCTTCTATTTCTTTATTGCTAACGTTTAACGTCACACCGTTTAAACGTAAAAATGTATGAACCGCAACCAATGCGGTCCGCTTATTGGCATTGTGAAAACAGTGTTTCTGAACTAGTTTTTGGTACAATATGGCTGCTTTATCAAACAGAGTCGGATAAAGTTCTTTATCAAATACAGCCTGTTTCGGTAAAGCGACACACATATTCAAAGCGGTTGGCTCCTTTACGCCGATCTGCTCCTCAGGGCTGTAGCGTTGAATCTGCAGCGTATTAATCATAACTAATTCCCGTTCAGTTAAATAACGGATCATCGGCTAACGAGTCCTTCAAGTGCAACATTGTAGTCATCCATCACTGCGTTAACCGTTGCTAAAAAATCGTCTTCTTTTTCGGCAGCTTTACGGATTTCAACGTGACCACCTTTGATAACATATTCAATGGAATCACCCAAGTTTAAGTTGAGTTGCTGTAAGACATCGGGTGGGAGTGTCGTAATCACGCTGTGTCCCGATTTACGTGTACTTCTTTGAAT
>NZ_JBOEQF010001183.1:0-564 GCF_050689315.1 Aerococcus sp. L_32 | reverse complement strand
TGGCTCTTGGTATTCATATGGTGAAGACCGTATCGGTCAAGGTCGTGAGAATGCAAAACAATTCTTACGCGAAAACCCAGAAATTCGTGAAACCATTGATGGACAAGTTCGTCAACACTTCGGTTTTGGCCAAAATGGTAAATTAAGCGAAGAAGAACTAGCGGCCTTAGAAGCAAATGATGAAGCAGAAGTGGCATTGTTTGAAGAAGAAACAGAATAAAATTTATTTTTAATGGATAACCAACGTGCCTTTCCCTTTGAATCACTATGGGAAAGGCATTTTTTGCCTCTTTTTTGAAAAGGCTATCATGCTTTTGATTGCCGACTTGATTGACATTCATTCCACTTAAATATAAAATGAACTTATGTGCATGTAATGCATGTTTTATAGTATTTTAATATTTATGTAAAATAAGAACACAATTAAATAGATACGGAGGTGAAACTATGGGATTTACTGAAATTGCCTTCGCTATCATTGCTTTAATTGTTGGTGTATTGGGTGGCGTTTATGTAGGAAAAAGATCTTTATTACAAGAACAAGAACGTGAAAAAGATGAAGCT
>NZ_JBOEQF010001182.1:0-565 GCF_050689315.1 Aerococcus sp. L_32 | reverse complement strand
GGCTTCACGGGCTGCTACCGGCATGTTTGAAGTGTTGGCAATTAACACAGTACGTTCCATGATTGATTCACCAGTTTTCGGGTCAACCAATTCAGGGAACTCGTTAATTACGTCCGTCATTTCGTTGCCACGTTCACCACAACCAACGTAAACCACGATATCTACATCCGCATATTTAGCAATTTGGTGTTGCACAACTGTCTTACCGGCACCAAATGGCCCTGGAACTGCTGCTGCCCCACCTTTTGAAATTGGGAAGAAAGTATCGATAACACGTTGACCTGTTGTCATAATTTTATTTGGTGAGTATTTTTCGGCAAAAGGACGACCTTGACGAACTGGCCATGTTTGCATCATTGTGAATGATTTCTCGCCTTGCTCAGTGTCTAAGACATACACGTTATCTTCTAAAGTGTAGTCGCCTTCTTGAATTGATTTCACTGTACCTGAAACGCCAACTGGTACCATGATACGGTGTTCAATTACGGGACCTTCTTGAACAGTACCCACAATGTCACCACCTGTAACTTGTGTGCCTGCTTCAACAGTGGGGGTAAAATGCCAC
>NZ_JBOEQF010001181.1:0-565 GCF_050689315.1 Aerococcus sp. L_32 | reverse complement strand
ATGGCATTTTACCCCAACTGTTGAAGCAGGCACACAAGTTACAGGTGGTGACATTGTGGGTACTGTTCAAGAAGGTCCCGTAATTGAACACCGTATCATGGTGCCGGTTGGCGTTTCAGGTACAGTGAAATCAATTCAAGAAGGCGACTACACTTTAGAAGATAATGTGTACGTCTTAGACACTGAGCAAGGCGAGAAATCATTCACAATGATGCAAACATGGCCAGTGCGTCAAGGTCGTCCTTTTGCCGAAAAATACTCACCAAATAAAATTATGACAACAGGTCAACGTGTTATCGATACTTTCTTCCCAATTTCAAAAGGTGGGGCAGCAGCAGTTCCAGGGCCATTCGGTGCCGGTAAGACAGTTGTGCAACACCAAATTGCTAAATATGCGGATGTAGATATCGTGGTTTACGTTGGTTGTGGTGAACGTGGTAACGAAATGACGGACGTAATTAACGAGTTCCCTGAATTGGTTGACCCGAAAACTGGGGAATCAATCATGGATCGTACTGTGTTAATTGCCAACACTTCAAACATGCCGGTAGCAGCCCGTGAAGCT
>NZ_JBOEQF010001180.1:0-566 GCF_050689315.1 Aerococcus sp. L_32 | reverse complement strand
TATGAACGAAAACGGAAATGATTACGGCAAACTATCCGAATTGCAATTAGAGAAAGATAGCAAAGAAAATGATTTGCTTGAAAAAATGAGCTACTGGGAATACCTATCTACATTAGAAAATTAGTATCAGAAAATTTATGATGAAATAAAAAACAAGAAGTTGATTCAAATTAAATTAGGGGGCAATGAGTTTGGCAAAGCAATACTTAGATTTTCTACAACACATTTTAGATAATGGACAAGATAAGAGCGACCGTACGGGTGTAGGTACCAGATCAGTTTTTGGTTACCAAATGCGCTTTGATTTAAGCGAAGGGTTTCCTTTATTAACGACTAAAAAAGTACCTTTTGGTTTAATCAAGAGTGAATTGTTATGGTTCCTAAAAGGGGATACCAATATCCGCTATTTACTAGAAAATAACAATCATATCTGGGATGAGTGGGCCTTTAAGCATTGGGTTGAATCTGATGCTTATCAAGGACCAGATATGACGGACTTTGGTTTACGAGCTGACGCTGACCCAGAATTTAAAAAGATCTATCAAGAAGTGAAACAAGAATTTTGC
>NZ_JBOEQF010001179.1:0-566 GCF_050689315.1 Aerococcus sp. L_32 | reverse complement strand
CTTTATCCAAACCATTGGTAAAGGGGATAAAGAAAGACTAGTCCCAATCGGTGAGATGGCAGAAGACTGGATTAACAAGTATCTAACAGAAGGGCGCCCAGAACTAGTAAAGGATGAAGACGAGACCCAAGGCTATTTATTCGTGAATAACCGGGGTAAGCCTTTATCTAGACAAGGTGTTTGGAAGAACTTGAAGAAGATGGTGATTATGGCCCATATTACCAAAGACATCAGTCCCCATACCCTGCGCCATTCCTTTGCAACCCATTTACTTGAAAATGGGGCGGATTTAAGAGTGGTCCAAGAACTCCTTGGCCACTCTGATATTTCAACAACGCAAATATACACTCATATTCATGCCCAACATATGAAGGATATTTATAATCAAAATCATCCGCGGGCATAAAAATACAAGGAATGTTTGCATAACCACATACTTAACTAAAAAGGTAGGATTATCCTGCCTTTTTTTGCATGTTTTCAGAAAAGGGTTATTTATTACCTGTTTTGAAGCCCTAAATTGCTTCATGTAGTTTATAATGTATATATAGGTTCGATAAAGTTCA
>NZ_JBOEQF010001178.1:0-566 GCF_050689315.1 Aerococcus sp. L_32 | reverse complement strand
CGAACTTTAACGCACCCATATATACATTATAAATTACATGAAGCAATTTAGGGCTTCAAAGCAGGTAATAAATAACCCTTTTCTAAAAACATGCAAAAAAAGGCAGGATAATCCTACCTTTATGCTTTGGTATGTGGTTATGCAAACATTCCTTGTATTTTTATGCCCGCGGATGGTTTTGATTATAAATATCCTTCATATGTTGGGCATGAATATGAGTGTATATTTGCGTTGTTGAAATATCAGAGTGGCCAAGAAGTTCTTGGACCACTCTTAAATCCGCCCCATTTTCAAGTAAATGAGTTGCAAAGGAATGGCGCAGGGTATGGGGACTGATGTCTTTCGTAATATGGGCCATAATCACCATCTTCTTCAAGTTCTTCCAAACACCCTGTCTAGATAAAGGCTTACCCCGGTTATTCACGAATAAATAGCCTCGGGTCTCGTCTTCATCTTTTACTAGTTCTGGGCGCCCTTCTGTTAGATATTTGTTAATCCAGTCTTCTGCCATCTCACCGATTGGGACTAGTCTTTCTTTATCCCCTTTACCAATGGTTTGGATAAAT
>NZ_JBOEQF010001177.1:0-566 GCF_050689315.1 Aerococcus sp. L_32 | reverse complement strand
TGCTTCATCTTTTTCACGTTCTTGTTCTTGTAATAAAGACTTCTTCCCTACATAAACGCCACCCAATAGACCAGCAATTAAAGCAATGATAGCGAAGGCAATTTCAGTAAATCCCATAGTTTCACCTCCGTATCTATTTAATTGTGTTCTTTTTTCGTAAATATTAAAATATTATAAAACATGCATTACATGCACATAAGTTCATTTTATATTTAAGTGGAATGAATGTCAATCAAGTCGGCAGTCAAAAGCATGATAGCCTTTTCAAAAAAGATGGCAAAAAAAATTCCTTTCCCATAGTGATTAAATGGGAAAGGCATAGTGGTTATCTATTTAAAAATAAATTTTATTCTGTTTCTTCTTCCAATAATTCCACTTGTGCTTGATCATTTGCTTCTAAGGCCGCTAGTTCTTCTTCGCTTAATTTACCATTTTGGCCAAAACCGAAGTGTTGTCGAACTTGTCCATCAATGGTTTCACGAATTTCTGGGTTTTCTCGTAAGAATTGTTTTGCATTCTCACGGCCTTGACCGATACGGTCTTCACCATATGAATACCAAGAACCG
>NZ_JBOEQF010001176.1:0-566 GCF_050689315.1 Aerococcus sp. L_32 | reverse complement strand
TGAGTAAGTCTTGCCCCATCCCTGTATACTGTGCGCCTTGACCAGCGTATAAAAAAGCTATTGCCATGTTCGTCTCCTCTTAATAGAAAAGCAGTGAAATGCACAAACCATCCCACTGCTCACATATGTCAATTTAATTCTCAGCTTTAAAGCCATTCACTTGCTCGAGCAGCAATTGTTTCTTTACATTCCGTCATATATGATTGAATAATTTCTGAAACTGTTTCACGTTTATCCACTAATCCGGCAATTTGGCCGGCCATAAATGAACCTGTGTCTAAATTCCCTTCAACAACAGCACGACGTAAAGCACCTGATCCAAGCGCTTCAAGTTTGTCCCAATCAGGATTAGCCTTACTTGCTTCTTCTTTTTCTACTTTAAGATATTCTTTGGTCAATTTGTTCCGTAATACACGGACTGGATGTCCAGTAGATTCGCCAGTTAATACAGTGTCGATATCTTTTGCCTTAATGATACGCTCTTTAAAGTTATCATGGGCATTTGATTCATCTGCAACAACAAAACGTGTCCCTACTTGAATACCAACCGCACCTAACATAAGTGC
>NZ_JBOEQF010001175.1:0-567 GCF_050689315.1 Aerococcus sp. L_32 | reverse complement strand
ACAAAATTCTTGTTTCACTTCTTGATAGATCTTTTTAAATTCTGGGTCAGCGTCAGCTCGTAAACCAAAGTCCGTCATATCTGGTCCTTGATAAGCATCAGATTCAACCCAACGCTTAAATGCCCATTCATCCCAGATATGATTGTTATTTTCTAGTAAATAGCGGATATTGGTATCCCCTTTTAGGAACCATAACAATTCACTCTTGATTAAACCAAAAGGTACTTTTTTAGTCGTTAATAAAGGAAATCCTTCGCTTAAATCAAAGCGCATTTGGTAACCAAAAACTGATCTGGTACCTACACCCGTACGGTCGCTCTTATCTTGTCCATTATCTAAAATGTGCTGTAGAAAATCTAAGTATTGCTTTGCCAAACTCATTGCCCCCTAATTTAATTTGAATCAACTTCTTGTTTTTTTATTTCATCATAAATTTTCTGATACTAATTTTCTAATGTAGATAGGTATTCCCAGTAGCTCATTTTTTCAAGCAAATCATTTTCTTTGCTATCTTTCTCTAATTGCAATTCAGATAGTTTGCCGTAATCATTTCCGTTTTCGTTCATT
>NZ_JBOEQF010001174.1:0-568 GCF_050689315.1 Aerococcus sp. L_32 | reverse complement strand
CGGCTTTGAAGACATCTTTGAGCAATTCTTTGGTGGCGGAGGCGGTGGCTTCAGCGGTTTCGGTGGTGGCTTCGGTGGAGGCGGCCGTACGGCTAACCCTAACGCACCGCAACAAGGTGATGACTTACAATACAACATGGACCTAGAATTTGAAGAAGCGATCTTCGGGACTGAAGAAACTGTTTCTTATCGTCGCGAAGTTGACTGTAAAGTATGTGAAGGTTCTGGTGCGGAGCCAGGTACTGCTGTACATACATGTCCTACTTGTTCAGGTTCCGGTGTTGAAAAAGTTTACCAACAAACACCATTAGGTCGTGTGGTTTCTCAATCTGTATGTCATGAATGTTCAGGTAAAGGGAAAATCTATGATCAAGCTTGTCATCATTGTCATGGTGCAGGTCGTGAAACTGAAACGCATAAAGTGAAAGTTAATGTACCAGCTGGGGTAGAAGATGGTCAAAGCATGCGTCTAAACGGACAAGGTAATGCTGGTAAAAATAATGGACCAGCTGGAAGCTTATATGTTGTTTTCCGTGTAAAACGATCTGATACATTCGAACGTGAAGGA
>NZ_JBOEQF010001173.1:0-568 GCF_050689315.1 Aerococcus sp. L_32 | reverse complement strand
CCCTTCACGCTCGAATATTTCAGAACGTTTCACACGGAAAACGATATACAAGCTTCCTGCTGGTCCATTATTTTTACCAGCATTTCCTTGCCCGCTTAGGCGCATGCTTTGACCATCTTCAACACCGGCTGGTACGTTAACTTTAACTTTATGTGTTTCAGTTTCACGTCCAGCACCGTGGCAGTGGTGGCAAGCTTGGTCGAATACTTTCCCTTTACCTGAACATTCATGACATACAGATTGAGAAACCACGCGACCTAATGGTGTTTGTTGGTAAACTTTTTCAACACCAGAACCAGAACATGTTGGACAGGTATGAACCGCTGTACCTGGTTCAGCACCAGATCCTTCACATACTGTACAGTCTACTTCACGACGGTAAGAAATAGTTTCTTCAGTTCCGAAAATAGCTTCTTCAAATTCTAGGTCCATGTTGTATTGTAAGTCATCACCTTGTTGCGGTGCATTAGGGTTAGCCGTACGGCCGCCTCCACCGAAGCCACCACCGAAACCGCTGAATCCGCCGCCTCCGCCACCAAAGAATTGCTCAAAAATGTCTTCAAAGCCA
>NZ_JBOEQF010001172.1:0-568 GCF_050689315.1 Aerococcus sp. L_32 | reverse complement strand
GTCATCTTTTTCTTAGTTAAAGATAGAAAATCCTTTAAAATCCACCGTAATTCCTATGCTACCGGAATGGTAACTGTTTATCTACTTTGGTGGGTGTGGGCCTTATGCTCGGTCCTTTGGGCGATGAGCCTAGGGTCTTGGCTTCAAGCGATGGTCTTGTTGACTTTAGGGATATCCAGTATCGTGGGTATCTTTTTATGGACTAAAGATTATGTCCAATGGCGGACTTTAATCAAGGCAGTATGGGTCATGATGACCTTTTTAAGTATTTGGGGATTATTTGAAATCACCACAAATACTTATTTACTTGCCGATCTAGGTAAATTGGACAAATATTCGACCTTCGTGACGCAACCGTGGACGAGGATACCAATCACTTATCTTGCCAACCAAAATGACTATGCAACAATATTATTAGCGACATTACCAATTAACTTAATTCTCATGAATACAACGAAGAATAGTTTGAAGAAATTATTAACTCTTTTATGTATGCTTTTATCAACGTTTTTAATTTTCCAATCCGGCTCACGGATGAGTTTACTAATGGCACTGGCCTTTTACGGTA
>NZ_JBOEQF010001171.1:0-569 GCF_050689315.1 Aerococcus sp. L_32 | reverse complement strand
TTGTTTAGAAATGATTTCTATAATAGCTTTCCCAGCTTTCACAGCAAATTCTGAAAGTTTATTTTTCATTTCTTAGCCTCCTTTTTTAAGTCTCTCAGGATTTTCTTCAAGAATCTGTTCTTAGTATTTTTTTCCAAAAATTCATAGGCAGACAAAGTGAGTTCTTTTTCAGTAATGTCATCACTTAGTTCAACTTTTGATTTTAGGTTGTAGTAAAGTGCCTTTGGTTTTAGATCAATATCTTGTTTAAACTCACTTATTTTGTTATCAATCTCTTGATTTATTTGATAATCGATGCCACTCAGAAAATTATCACTTGGTAGAGAGGACTTGTAAGAACTAATTTCATTTTGAATATTATCGCGAAGTATTACGGCATTCTCGTCTTTAAATTCATCGACTCTTGCAAGAACGTTATCTATTACTGTATTATTTTCTTCCATAATTCAACCCCCATTTTAGTTGATTACTCTATAAGTTCTTATTTCTTTTATTATAATTGAAAAGTGATAGGAAAAGTAGCAAAAAAGAATTAATCGTTAAACCTCACAACCAATCAAAAGAAGAAT
>NZ_JBOEQF010001170.1:0-571 GCF_050689315.1 Aerococcus sp. L_32 | reverse complement strand
ACGCCCTTGATTTCTACTACTTCTATTTCAGCCTGGTTAGCAAAATGATCAGCCATAAAATGCAACAACTGGCGATTGGTTGATCTATCAGAGTTTGTACCAACAATAGCAACAAATTTCATGTATTAACCTCCAATTTTATTGTGAATAAAATAACGAATTTTGGTGAGTTAAAAAGAACAATTTTTTGTACAGAAGTAGATAAAATCATAAAACGCTTATTTTACAGGTTTTCACCACGTACAAATTTACTAAACTCTTCTAACTGACACGAGTATATAACAAAATATTTGTGAAAACAAATACAAAACCGAAAGAAAATCGTATGAATAAATCTCGATAAATCACAAAAACCGAGACGATTAGGTCTCGGTTTTTAAGATTAATGCAAGGTCTATTTCTATAGGACTAATCGTTTTTTCAAGACTAAAGCTAGGGAAATGGCTGCTACGTTTTTAATGATATCGGTTGGTAAGAAGATGATCATCCCTGACATCAGTGTTTGCATCCAAGTAATTGGTGAATCTAGTAAGAAGTTTAAAGCCAAGTACATGTATGTTAAACCACATAA
>NZ_JBOEQF010001169.1:0-573 GCF_050689315.1 Aerococcus sp. L_32 | reverse complement strand
ATTTTCATCCAGTCAGACTTGGCGAATTTACCTGATTTTTTCCCTTTAACAGTACCCGCTTGACGGATAGCACCTGAGTATAATAATAATTGTTCTGTAATCGTCGTTTTACCAGCATCCGGGTGGGAAATGATGGCAAAGGTACGGCGTTTTGCTACTTCTTGCGTTAAGTTCATCCTCTTCATCCTTTTTCATTTTTATTATTGATTATGTCTTTATAATTTGTTGGGCGTATGATTTATATAGCGTGCTAAGCTAAACACACCTCCGAAAATATGCCTTTCTATAATACCACAGACATCAAGTAATTTAAAATTGCAAATCACATAATAATTATTCCCGCTTATGTTATAATGAGTCTATCATTTTTAGCACTAAATTCATTTTTTATTGAAGGAGAAATGGCATGAAGACCGTTTGGACCAATGATATCAATTCAGAGCCCTATAGGGACGCTTTAAAAGTTAGAAAAGAAGTCTTCGTAGACGAACAAGGTATCGATATTGACGAAGAAATCGATAAATACGAAGCAGATTGCTTACATATGGTTGGCTACAATAGCGATAATGAACC
>NZ_JBOEQF010001168.1:0-573 GCF_050689315.1 Aerococcus sp. L_32 | reverse complement strand
ATGTATTTCTGCAATTTCGTCAACTGGATAAAGTGGTTTTGTCCTTTTAAAATTACGGTTTTCAAAGGTTTGCCTAATAGGTTGGCCGCTAATTGGACGGTTTTATCCAAGAACTGGTGCTGTAAGATCACTGTTGAGGTTGAAATGACCACTTGAGTTTGCCCGTTATTTACCCCAGACTTAGCCCCAGTTTGTTGACTAGCCGTATCATCAGCTGATAAGGCCGATACCACGTAGGCCAAGGATTTTCCAACGCCTGCATTGGCCGTTAGAAAGGCGTATTTAGGTGTTTTATTCGTGTCTGTAGAAGTGGTCGCTTCCTCATGGAAAAATGGTGCTACATCTTTGACCATGGCCTTTTGAAGGGGCGCTAAACTTACCCCGTGATTGGCTTCAATCACCTTTAAATCACCCGCTTGTAAATAGCTAGCTTCTTTTGCCCCAAAGCCAGCAGGAAAGATATGAAAATTGGCTAATTTTGGATTCAAGACAAATGGCGCGATGTATTCGTAAGGACGTTTGGCTCCCTTGTGATCTTTAAACCATAAGGCCATGTAGTCGCCGGTTTGCCCA
>NZ_JBOEQF010001167.1:0-573 GCF_050689315.1 Aerococcus sp. L_32 | reverse complement strand
CGGGCAAACCGGCGACTACATGGCCTTATGGTTTAAAGACCACAAGGGGCCCAAACGTCCTTACGAATACATCGCGCCATTTGTCTTGAATCCAAAATTAGCCAATTTTCATATTTTTCCTGCTGGCTTTGGGACAAAAGAAGCTAGCTATTTACAAGCTGGTGATTTAAAGGTGATTGAAGCCAATCACGGGGTAAGCTTAGCGCCCCTTCAAAAGACGATGGTCAAAGATGTAGCACCATTTTTCCATGAGCAAGCGGCCACCTCTACAGATACGAATAAAACACCTAAATACGCTTTTCTAACGGCCAATGCAGGCGTTGGAAAATCCTTGGCCTACGTGGTATCGGCCTTATCAGCTGATGATACGGCTAGTCAACAAACTGGGGCTAAGTCTGGGGTAAATAAGGGGCAAACTCAAGTGGTCATTTCAACCTCAACAGTGATCTTACAGCACCAGTTCTTGGATAAAACCGTCCAATTAGCGGCCAACCTATTAGGCAAACCTTTGAAAACAGTGATTTTAAAAGGGCAAAACCACTTTATCCAGTTGACGAAATTGCAGAAATACAC
>NZ_JBOEQF010001166.1:0-573 GCF_050689315.1 Aerococcus sp. L_32 | reverse complement strand
ATCCATCAACCGTTCCGGCGCTATCCCTAAAACTTGGTGCCATAAGTAAGCTAAGGTAAAGTTCACCGCAACCATTAAAACAGCTAGTAATCCTGCTTTAAAGGCTACTCGCCCCCATTTAACCAGACGTACTTCCTTAGGCAAGGTCCAATTTAGGTAAATGATCATAGCTACTAAACCTAAATTGGTCGCCCAGGCGGCGCCTGCTGTATCGAGAAAATCAACTAAACTCGCTGTAAATATCCCTTTAACCAGCATGCCGACCATAAAGGCAATACCTGCTTTATACCACTGCCCTTGGGCTTGGAGAATATTATCTTGTCCTAATACGAGGCTGGCGAAGATAACCATCATCACATAAACCATTAAGACCTCAGAGCCAGCAGAACTAGCAAATAGGAAATGGTTTAATTGAGGCATGATTGATATCAATCCGCCCGTAATGATAGTGGCGAGAAAGAGGGTCACCCGCAGGTATTGTCTGCTGACAATTTCAAATTCGCCAGCTTGCTTGCGGTCACCCTTTTTCATTAAAGCAAGGGCGGGTAAGAATGAAGTGGCAAGTGATGTGGC
>NZ_JBOEQF010001165.1:0-573 GCF_050689315.1 Aerococcus sp. L_32 | reverse complement strand
GTCCATCAACCGTTCCGGCGCTATCCCTAAAACTTGGTGCCATAAGTAAGCTAAAGCAAAGTTCACCGCAACCATTAAAACAGCTAGTAATCCTGCTTTAAAGGCTACTCGCCCCCATTTAACCAGACGTACTTCCTTAGGCAAGGTCCAATTTAGGTAAATGATCATAGCTGCTAAACCTAAATTGGTCGCCCAGGCGGCGCCTGCCGTATCTAGAAAATCAACTAAACTCGCTGTAAATATCCCTTTAACCAGCATGCCGACCATAAAGGCAATACCTGCTTTATACCACTGCCCTTGGGCTTGGAGAATATTATTTTGCCCTAATACGAGACTGGCGAAGATAACCATCATCACATAAACCATTAAGACCTCAGAGCCAGCAGAACTAGCAAATAGGAAATGGTTTAATTGAGGCATGATCGATATCAATCCGCCCGTAATGATAGTGGCGAGAAAGAGGGTCACCCGCAGGTATTGTCTGCTGACAATTTCAAATTCGCCAGCTTGCTTTCGGTCACCCTTTTTCATTAAAGCAAGGGCGGGTAAGAATGAAGTGGCAAGTGATGTGGA
>NZ_JBOEQF010001164.1:0-574 GCF_050689315.1 Aerococcus sp. L_32 | reverse complement strand
GATCAATATTAAAGATACGTCTGTATTGAATGTTATCGCAGTAACTGAGTTATTCTTTGTAACGAAATCAGCTGCTGGTTCAACGTACCTAACCTTCCAAACATTCCTAATTACAGCGATTATCTACTTCGTCTTAACTTTTACAACAACTCGTGTCTTGAATTTCATCGAAAATCGTATGGCAGGCAAAAAGACTTACCATGTCTATGAATCTAGCACGAATACAGTAGTCAACGGACAAAGAGAATAATAGGAGGAAAAAGACATGCAAAACCAAGATCAATTAATCTTAAATGTACAACATTTAGAAAAACGTTTTGGGGAAAACTTGGTCCTACGTGATATCGACTTCCAAGTTCGCCCAGGACAAGTAACCTCTATTATTGGTTCATCTGGATCAGGTAAATCTACCTTACTACGTTGCTTAAACCTACTTGAAGAACCAACTGGCGGCGACATTTTATACCACGGTCAATCAATTTTAAACGGCAAGAAAATGAACATTAATAAATACCGTACCCAAGTTGGTATGGTATTCCAATCATTCAACCTATTTAAAAACTTTACAGCACTT
>NZ_JBOEQF010001163.1:0-574 GCF_050689315.1 Aerococcus sp. L_32 | reverse complement strand
TAGGGCTGTACAGTTTTTAAATAGGTTGAATGATTGGAATACCATACCAACTTGGGTACGGTATTTATTAATGTTCATTTTCTTCCCGTTTAAAATCGATTGGCCGTGGTATAAAATGTCGCCGCCAGTTGGTTCTTCAAGTAGGTTTAAGCAACGTAGTAGGGTAGATTTACCTGATCCAGATGAACCAATAATAGAGGTTACTTGTCCTGGGCGTACTTGGAAGTCGATATCACGTAGGACCAAGTTTTCCCCAAAACGTTTTTCTAAATGTTGTACATTTAAGATTAATTGATCTTGGTTTTGCATGTCATTTTCCTCCTATTGTTCTCTTTGACCGTTGATTACTGTATTCGTGCTAGATTCATAGACATGGTAAGTCTTTTTGCCTGCCATACGATTTTCGATAAAATTCAAGACACGAGTTGTTGTAAAAGTTAAGACAAAGTAGATAATCGCTGTAATTAGGAATGTTTGGAAGGTTAGGTAAGTTGAACCTGCAGCTGATTTCGTTACAAAGAATAACTCAGTTACTGCGATAACATTCAATACAGAAGTATCCTTAATATTGATT
>NZ_JBOEQF010001162.1:0-578 GCF_050689315.1 Aerococcus sp. L_32 | reverse complement strand
GTTATCTTTTGACTTTTTCTGAGAGGTTTCATAAAGTTAGAGAAAAGTAATTCATGTGAATAACTGCGATGTTTGTTCTATTAAAAACAAGGAGGTTACACCATGGACAAGATTATGATCACCGGCGCAAGCGGTAACATAGGCAAAGTCTTAGTAAACCATCTTAAAAAGAGTTACGAGTTGACTTTGGTGGATATCAATTTCTATGACGTTAGACCGGAGCTTTTGAAAGGCACTATCGTCAAAGAGCTCGACTTGACCGTTAGCGAAAATTGGGAGGGTCTATTAGAAGGAATCGACTATGTTATCCACTTAGCGGGTAATCCTTCCCCCAATGCTTCGTTTGATGATTCATTGATTGAAATGAATTACAAGATGCCTTACTATTTATTCAAAGAAGCCTCAAAGAACGAGAACTTCGTTAAGCGGATTATCTTTGCAAGCTCTATTCATGCTGTAAATGCCTATCCGAAAAATGTGCAAGTGTCTGTCGATGATCCAGTCCGGCCAGGAGATCTGTACGGTGTCTCAAAAGTCTACCAAGAAAGCCTTGCCAGCTATTTCGCCTTTATAGAAGG
>NZ_JBOEQF010001161.1:0-579 GCF_050689315.1 Aerococcus sp. L_32 | reverse complement strand
CTAAAGGCACTTGTAATAGAGGGGGCTTTATCTGTGACTACAACCTTTATTTGAGCCTTTCGGTTCATTGTGCCGCCAATAGAAATTTAATTATCATATCATTACACTATCAGACTATTACACTATAATACTATTCCACTGCCTTAGTAATAGACTACCATACTATTACAGTATTATATTATTACACTATATACTATTTTACTATCAGACTATTACACTATCAGCATTTGAAACCAGTAATCTATAAAAATAGGTTTCAAACAGGATTTAAAACATATAAAATGGCAATTTAAAACATGTTTTTTTAAAATAGTTGCTTCAAATGATATTTAAAACAAGTAAAATGGCAATTTAAAATAAGTTTTTTTAAATCTTTTGCTTTAAAAATTTCCAATCATTATATTGTTATAAGTGCCAACTTTTGTCGTTATAACTATGCTAAAATATCAAACCTCCGCCCCTTATAACGACAACACCCACAATCAGTCGTTATAAGTGCCAACTTTTGCCGTTGCTAGCCGATAATTTAGGTATTCCTAAAACCCCTTTGACCTTGATATACTAACCTCAATTTTTACC
>NZ_JBOEQF010001160.1:0-580 GCF_050689315.1 Aerococcus sp. L_32 | reverse complement strand
GTCAAAATAATAATACCTGCGATAGTCGCTGTCACACCAGCACCAAATAGGAAGGTCATTGACGACACAAAGTAAGCAATGAGTAAGACAATCCCCATTCCTGCAAGGACACTACCAAATAAGCGGATCCAACGGTCATCTTGTCGGCCATTAGCCTCGAGTTCATCCCGTTCATAAGATAACTGAGTGTATTCATTTTCCAAAGAGCTAGCCTTTTCAGATAAATTTGTCATATCACTTTGGCTATGGTTGTAGAAAATGCGTTTGTTTTCTAATTCTTTGTATCGTTGTTGCCAGTAAGATCTTTCGTCTGCGGTTAATTCATCCGGTAACTCGGCCATTTCTTCAGCACCAAGTAAGGACATTAACCGTTGCTTCTCATAACGACGTTCAATCAATTCTTGACTGAATTCTTCGTTCTGACGCATACGGTCTCTAAAGGCACGGGCTTCAACCACCATTTGTTCACTGACATTTGGATGGTTCACAATCCAGTCCATACCAGATGAATTGCCGGCAGCATTTTGCTCATCGGCTTCTAGCCCGTCATTTTCGTCCATTAATTCGGCCAATTGTTGGT
>NZ_JBOEQF010001159.1:0-580 GCF_050689315.1 Aerococcus sp. L_32 | reverse complement strand
ATCAAAATAATAATACCTGCGATAGTCGCTGTCACACCAGCACCAAATAGGAAGGTCATTGACGTCACAAAGTAAGCAACGAGTAAGACAATCCCCATTCCTGCAAGGACACTACCAAATAAGCGGATCCAACGGTCATCTTGTCGGCCATTAGCCTCAAGTTCATCCCGTTCATAAGATAACTGAGTGTATTCATTTTCCAAAGAGCTAGCCTTTTCAGATAAGTTTGTCATATCACTTTGGCTATGGTTATAGAAAATGCGTTTGTTTTCTAATTCTTTGTATCGTTGTTGCCAGTAAGATCTTTCACCTGCGGATAATTCATCCGGTAACTCGGCCATTTCTTCAGCACCAAGTAAGGACATTAACCGTTGCTTCTCATAACGACGTTCAATCAATTCTTGACTGAATTCTTCGTTCTGACGCATACGGTCTCTAAATGCACGAGCTTCAACCACCATTTGTTCACTGACATTTGGATGGTTCAAAATCCAGTCCATACCAGAAGAATTGCCTGCAGCAGTTTGATCATCTGCTGCTAGCCCATCATTTTCGTCCGTTAATTCGGCCAATTGTTGGG
>NZ_JBOEQF010001158.1:0-580 GCF_050689315.1 Aerococcus sp. L_32 | reverse complement strand
TCATAGCCATAGTAAGTCTGGCCAAAACGGTCATTTTCAATGACGATATCACCAATAAAGCGGTTATTGTCTTGATTTAATGTGTAGTGGTCTAAGGCACCAATACCTTCTAACCGGTCGCCAGCAGCATTGATGTAGTACTTTCCAAGCAATTGGAATCCACCACAGATACCGATTGTTACACCGTCGTTTTCAATATACTCGGTTAAAGCTTCTTTTTTTGATTGGAGGTCACGGGCTACAATTTTTTGTTCATAATCTTGGCCACCACCAAAGAAGACAAGGTCAAATTGGCTAGTGTCAAATTCATCACCGATAGAGACTAATTGGGTTTCAACATTGACCTTTTGTGCTTTCGCTGCGTGTTGTAACATCAATAGGTTACCGTTATCACCATATGTATTCATTAAGTTCCCATATAAATGGGCAATTTTTAAAGTTTGTTCCATTAACTCATGCGCTCCTTCACGTAACCTAATTCAGCCAATTCTTTTCTAATAGCAAGCATAGCTGTATAAGTCGCTAGAATATAGACTTTTTCAGTCGGTGCATTTTTCACTGTTTCAATAATGGCTTTAGG
>NZ_JBOEQF010001157.1:0-581 GCF_050689315.1 Aerococcus sp. L_32 | reverse complement strand
AATCAAAGAACATTAGGTGATATTCGTGACCGTAAGCCCGTTTTTTGGGAGAATGATAGCCATGTACCTTTCAAGAACTTAAAAGGGCAACTGGATGTGTCAGTCCTAGAGATTAAAGACGCAGAGGCACGATTAAAACGATTTGCACCATTTATCAAAGCAGTCTTCGAAGATACGGTGGCTTTAGATGGTCTGATTGAATCGCCAATTTCTGACATTGACAAATTTAAGAACGCGTTAGAAACCACTTATGATTTTTCATTTCCTGGCCAAATGTTCCTAAAACGGGATGATTTGTTGCCAATTGCAGGTACAATAAAAGCCCGCGGTGCTATTTATGAAGTCTTACGTCATGCAGAAGCATTAGCCTTTGAAGAGAAATTATTATCAGGTTATGACGATGACTATTCGAAATTTGCGACTAAGACATTCCAAGATTTCTTTAAACAGTACACTGTAGTTGTTGGGACTACAGGTAACTTGGGGATTTCTTCAGGTGTGATGTCTGCCAAAATTGGTTTCAATGTCCAAGTTCATATGTCCCACGAAGCCAAGCAATGGAAGAAAGACTACCTAAGAAG
>NZ_JBOEQF010001156.1:0-583 GCF_050689315.1 Aerococcus sp. L_32 | reverse complement strand
ATAAGTTTGTTTTGCATCGATTTCAGGTAAACGTGGGTATTCACTACCATTAATGCCATTTAAGGTAAAGGATGCACGGTCAGAAGTGATTTCTGTTTGGAAGTTTTCAACAACTTCTAAATTCATCATATCTGATGGTAATTTCTTCACGATTTCACCTAAGAAACGAGAAGGTAAGACTATATCACCAGTGGCGTCAATTTTTAATTTATTGTCATCATCTTTAGCATCAATAAATGCCTCAATGGAAATTGTTGCATCAGAACCAGTTAAATAAAGTCCTTCTTCTTTAACTGAGATTTTAACACCTGTCAAAACAGGTATCGTTGTTCTTGAACTAATGGCTCTTTGAACGTCCGTCAAATTTTGAATAAAAACAGAACGATTAATAGAAAATTTCATGTGTGCACTCCTTGTATATATATTTTAATTATAAATAAAAAGATAGTAATAGTAATAGGCCCTGTTAATCTTGTTGATAACTTTTAGAAAGCTTGTCAAAACATACTTTTCCACATGTGTATAACCTGTGGAAAAAACAGAGAGGTTATGAACAATTATCCACAACCTCCTTTTCTTATCT
>NZ_JBOEQF010001155.1:0-583 GCF_050689315.1 Aerococcus sp. L_32 | reverse complement strand
TGGTAAGAAAAGGAGGTTGTGGATAATTGTTCATAACCTCTCTGTTTTTTCAACAGGTTATACACATGTGGAAAAGTGTATTTTGACAAGCTTTCTAAAAGTTATCAACAAGATTAACAGGGCCTATTACTATTACTATCTTTTTATCTATAATTAAAATATATATACAAGGAGTGCACACATGAAATTTTCTATTAATCGGTCTGTTTTTATTCAAAATTTGACGGACGTTCAAAGAGCAATTAGTTCAAGAACAACGATACCTGTTTTGACAGGTGTTAAAATCTCAGTTAAAGAAGAAGGACTTTATTTAACTGGATCTGATGCAACAATTTCCATTGAAGCGTTTATTGATGCTAAAGATGATGACAATAAATTAAAAATTGAAGCCACTGGTGATATTGTCTTACCATCTCGTTTCTTAGGTGAAATAGTGAAGAAATTACCATCAGATATGATGAATTTAGAAGTTGTTGAGAACTTCCAAACAGAAATCACTTCTGACCGTGCATCATTTACATTAAATGGGATTAATGGTAGTGAATACCCACGTTTACCTGAAATCGATGCAAAACAAACTTAC
>NZ_JBOEQF010001154.1:0-583 GCF_050689315.1 Aerococcus sp. L_32 | reverse complement strand
AAAAAAATATGGCGTTAAGCGGTTCTATATCCATGCCCATCTAGTGAATGATTATAAAATTAAAAATAAGGCAGACCAATTGGTTTATGGTTTTAATAGAAAACTCAATACCAAGTTATCAACTGATATTGTTGGTTGTGGGCGTTTAGCCATTAAATCCGTATTTGGTCCAAAGACCAATTTAGATACTTCTATGGTTATTCCAAACTCCATTGATTTGAAGGCGTATGCGAATCCGGATAACATCTATGCACAGCATAGGGAAGCGGGACGCAAGCGATATAATCTTGATGAAAATACCCTTGTAATAGGCCATGTTGGGCGTTTAATGCCTGTGAAAAATCACGATAAAACATTTGAAATTGCAAAAGCCATTCAAGAAAATAATCTTAATGCAAAGATTCTAATTATCGGGTCAGGCAACTTAGAAGAAGAATTGAAGGCGAAAGCAGCAGACTTGGATATTCTGGATACCGTTATTTTTACTGGTAGAATCAGTCCAATTTCTGAATTCTATCCAGCTTTAGATGTTTTACTGCTACCGTCCTTTACTGAAGGCTTGCCAACGACTGTTGTCGAAGTG
>NZ_JBOEQF010001153.1:0-583 GCF_050689315.1 Aerococcus sp. L_32 | reverse complement strand
TAAAAAATATGGCGTTAAGCGGTTCTACATCCATGCCCATCTAGTGAATGATTATAAAATTAAAAATAAGACAGACCAATTGATTTATGGTTTTAATAGAAAACTCAATACCAAGTTATCAACTGATATTGTTGGTTGTGGTCGCTTAGCCATTAAATCCGTATTTGGTCCAAAGACCAATTTAGATACTTCTATGGTTATTCCAAATTCTATTGATTTGAAGGAGTATGCGAATCCGGATAATGTCTATGCACAACATAGAGAAGCGGGGCGCAAGCGATATAACCTTGATGAAAATACCCTTGTAATAGGACATGTTGGGCGTTTAATGCCTGTGAAAAATCACGATAAAACATTTGAAATTGCAAAAGCCATTCAAGAAAATAATCTTAATGCAAAGATTCTAATTATCGGGTCAGGCAACTTAGAAGGAGAGTTGAAGGCGAAAGCAGCAGACTTGCATATTCTGGATACCGTTATTTTTACTGGTAGAATCAGTCCAATTTCTGAATTCTATCCAGCTTTAGATGTTTTACTGCTACCGTCCTTTACTGAAGGCTTGCCAACGACTGTTGTCGAAGTA
>NZ_JBOEQF010001152.1:0-584 GCF_050689315.1 Aerococcus sp. L_32 | reverse complement strand
AAAAACCATGATTCCTTCAGTCACTAATACAAAAGCAATCAGCAGGGAATAGAACACTTTCGCCCGTTTTAATTCATCCGTTATTAAATTCAGTAATTTTGTCATTAGCGATACACCTCCCACATCTTATCGGTAATCGACTTGCCTTCTTCTAAACGTAAATCTTCCGTATAGAAATCTTGAATAATCCGGCGATCTTTTAGCATGACTACCCGGTCCACCAAAGTTTCAATCTCATTAATCTCATGGGTTGAAATCAAGACGCCACGCCCAGCCATCAACTTACTGGTGAAAACATTGGCAATCTCTTCCCTAGTAAAGATATCAACCCCAGAAAACGGTTCATCCATGATGAGATAATCCGAGTTTAAAGTTAGACCTAGCAGTAAATTCACCTTAGCCGTATTCCCCTTAGACAAGTGTGAAATCTTTTCATCAGGATTTAAATTGAAGAAAGTCACCAAGTCTTTAGCTAAGACTGGATCATAAGTATCATAGTATGTGGCCATATAATCCAAAGCTTCTTGAATAGTCATCTCTTTCACCACGATGATGGTGTCAGGAATGTAAGAAATCCGATTAAA
>NZ_JBOEQF010001151.1:0-586 GCF_050689315.1 Aerococcus sp. L_32 | reverse complement strand
TCATATATGTTAACATTAAGTGTGTTTCTAAATTTTTAAATTGTAGGAAACGTAAATACAAACGTATATACTCAGGAGGTATTCGAATGAAATTTACAGCTCAAAAACGTGATGGCGCTGGTACTTCAGCAGCTAAACAATTACGTAAAGAAGACTTAGTTCCCGGCGTTGTGTACGCAAGTGACTTAGATCCAATTAACATCTCATTGTCAGTATCTGATGTAGAACAAATTCGTCGTGAATTAGGTCTTAACTCAGTATTTGATTTAGAGTTAGATGGTAAGACACATACAGTTTACGTACGTGAAATTTCACAATCAGCGTTGAAACCAACTATCTACAACATTTCTTTACAAGCAATCAAAAAAGGTCAAAAACTTGAAATGCCATTATCTATCGTTATTGTTAACGAAGATGCTTTAGCAGATCAAGAAGGTGTAGCTTCTACGACAACACTTGAAATTAACGTTGTTGCTGACCCAGCAACTGCGCCAGATTCAGTTGAAGTTGACGTTACAGGCTTAGCTATTGGTGACTCAGTAACTGCTGGTGACTTAAAACTTGCTAGCGATATTGAATTAGTAAC
>NZ_JBOEQF010001150.1:0-588 GCF_050689315.1 Aerococcus sp. L_32 | reverse complement strand
GATGTGGACCGTTTAACAATGACAGCTATCATGGAAATTGACCATAACGGCGGTATTGTTGATTATGATATTCATCCGTCAATTATCCACTCAGATTACCGAATGACTTATTCAGATGTGAATGCCATTATCACAGATAATGATCCAGCATTACGGGAAAAATACAGTGAAATCACTGATATGTTGGAAAATATGGCTTCCTTACATGAGATTTTATACAATAAACGTGTTAGCCGTGGTGCCATTGACTTTGATTCTCGTGAAGCGAAAATTATAGTTGATGGTGAAGGTCATCCCACAGCGATTGAAATGCTTGATCGTGGCGTTGGGGAGCGGATGATTGAATCGTTCATGTTATCGGCGAACGAGACAGTTGCCGGCCACTTTACAAGGAAAGTATTGCCATTCATCTACCGTGTCCATGAGCAACCGGATGAAGACAGAATGCAACGTTTCTTAGAATTTGTGACGGCCTTTGGTATTGTGCCACAAGGGACAAAATCTTCTATTCGTCCAAAAGATATTCAAAATGTCTTGCGTGAGGTTGAAGGAGCGACTTTCCAACCGGTTGTATCCATGATGCTACTA
>NZ_JBOEQF010001149.1:0-588 GCF_050689315.1 Aerococcus sp. L_32 | reverse complement strand
CAGTAACATCATGGATACAACCGGTTGGAAAGTCGCTCCTTCAACCTCACGCAAGACATTTTGAATATCTTTTGGCCGAATAGAAGATTTTGTCCCTTGTGGCACAATACCAAAGGCCGTCACAAATTCTAAGAAACGTTGCATTCTGTCTTCATCCGGTTGCTCATGGACACGGTAGATGAATGGCAATACTTTTCTTGTAAAGTGGCCAGCTACAGTCTCGTTGGCTGATAACATGAATGATTCAATCATTCGCTCTCCAACGCCACGTTCACGTACTTCAATCGCTGTAGGATGACCTTCATCGTCAACTATAATTTTCGCTTCACGAGAGTCAAAGTCAATGGCACCACGACTAACACGTTTATTGTATAAAATCTCATGTAAAGCACACATATTTTCTAACATGTCAGTGATTTCACTGTATTTTTCCCGTAATTTTGAATCATTATCTGTGATAATGGCATTTACATCTGAATAAGTCATTCGGTAATCTGAGTGGATAATTGACGGATGAATATCATAATCAACAATACCGCCGTTATGGTCAATTTCCATGATAGCTGTCATTGTTAAACGGTCCACATT
>NZ_JBOEQF010001148.1:0-589 GCF_050689315.1 Aerococcus sp. L_32 | reverse complement strand
GCGATGCTTTCTGATGACTCAGAAATCGAAGTACGTCGTTTTGAAAAAGAGGGCGTTGAGAAGTGTATTGTACGCTTTAACAAAGAGTCTGAAAGTTTTGAATTAGAGGACTTAACAATCAACGAAACTTTCCAATTTGATGACATTGATTTAGTCGCAATGGAAATCTACGAGTTAATTCAATAATTAACCAATGCAGTTGAAATTGTAGGGTGACCTACTAGAACTACCAATATGGCAGACATTCTGTGTCGTATAGAGGGTCGTGGCATCACGATCCTTTTTTTATTTATATGGAGTAGAGGGAGTTTAACATGTCAGATTCAATGAAATTATCGCGTGCTATAGCTTTTTTTAAGGACAGTGGCAGCGCAACAACCATTACACAAGAAAATACTGCAGACGAGGTCGTAATTGATCGCATCACCTTCGACTCGCGTGCGGTGACAGCCAACACCTTATTCGTTTGTAAGGGGCTAAACTTTAAGGCATCATACCTAAAAGATGCCGTTGACCGCGGGGCAGTGGCCTACCTATCAGAACAAGATTACGCAGCAGACATCCCAGGCATTATCGTTGAAGATATCCG
>NZ_JBOEQF010001147.1:0-589 GCF_050689315.1 Aerococcus sp. L_32 | reverse complement strand
CACGCGATGTTTACCGAAATTGACATTATGCCCAGTCATTAAAAGCCACCTCTCCGAAATTTAAACTGTTAGAATTTAATGAGAATTTGCTAAGAAATTGCCCATTAAGGCCTTTTTACCCTAAAAAAGGGCAAAAAAATAACAAAAGATTATTTGACTTTCCTGTCATTACCTTTTGTTTTCGCCTAGAAACGCGTCCGGACAATATTTCGGAACGTTCCAATCCAATAAATAATATACAGAGCTTATAATACACCATTTTCTGTGCCATGTCAACGAGTAATGCCGTTTGAAAAATTAAACAGATCAAATTGCCCAGAGATTCAAGCACGGTTTAATTCTTAAGATTTTGCTTAGTTCATAAAGTGTATTTTTGCGCGCCATAATAGACATTTGTCTCTAAAAAAAGGAAAAATTGTTATATATGACAATCCTCACTTTTTTTCACAAATAAGTGTATACTTAGTTGGGTAAATAAATTCTATTTACGATAAACATTGACCTTTGGAGGTAATACGAATGAAATACGTTATAGTAGGAACTTCACATGCTGGTTTTGAAGCTGTGCAAACTCTATTGAAAAAAGACT
>NZ_JBOEQF010001146.1:0-589 GCF_050689315.1 Aerococcus sp. L_32 | reverse complement strand
AACGCGATGTTTACCGAAATTGACATTATGCCCAGTCATTAAAAGCCACCTCTCCGAAATTTAAACTGTTAGAATTTAATGAGAATTTGCTAAGAAATTACTCATCAAGGCCTTTTTACCCTAAAAATGGGCAAAAAAATAACAAAAGATGATTTGACTTTCCTGTCATTACCTTTTGTTTTCGCCTAGAAACGCGTCCGGACAATATTTCGGAACGTTCCAATCCAATTAATAATATACAGAGCTTATAATACACCATTTTTCGCGCCATGTCAACGAGTATTGCCATTTGGAAAATTAAACAGATCAAATTGCCCAGAGATTCAAGCGCGATTTAATTCTTAAGATTTTGCTTAGTCGATAAAGTGTATTTTTGCGCGCCATAATAGACATTTATGTCTAGAAAAAGGAAAAATTGTTATATATGACAATTCTCACTATCTTTCACAAAGAGGTGTATAATTAGATGGGTAAATAAATTCTATTTACGATAAACATTGACCTTTGGAGGTAATACGAATGAAATACGTTATAGTAGGAACTTCACATGCTGGTTTTGAAGCTGTGCAAACGCTATTGAAAAAAGACC
>NZ_JBOEQF010001145.1:0-590 GCF_050689315.1 Aerococcus sp. L_32 | reverse complement strand
GATTCACCAGTTACACGTGTCGGCATGCGTGTAGTCGACCAAGTAGCTGATACCCTAGCAGATGTCCCATTTGATTTAGCTTATACAAGTGATCTAGACCGGTGTATTGAAACAGGTGAGCGCATCTTAATGAAACAAGAAAATGATCTCCAACTATTCCCAGTTGAAGGCTTTAGAGAGTACAACTTCGGTGGTTTAGAAGATCAAGATATCGAGAAAGTATGGCCAAAATCCATTAGTCAATTAGTGGACGACATGCGGATCAATCAAATCCCTTCCACCCAATACGTCCCACTCATCATCGAAAACCTTGTGGACCGAGATGAAGAAGGTAATTCTGAAGACTTTATCACCTTCTGGAACCGGATTGAAGAAGCTATGTTGGATATCCATGACGACGCCCTAGAAGTCCGCATGGAAACCCAAAAGAAAGACATCCACGTCTTAATCGTCAGCCATGACATGCCCATTCGCTTCTTCCTACATGAAGTCCTACCAGAATTCGACCTAAAAGAAGAATTAGAATACGGCCATTATGCCCATGTCGTTTATACCAAAGGTGCCTACGAACTAGAAGAATTTAACCAAGT
>NZ_JBOEQF010001144.1:0-590 GCF_050689315.1 Aerococcus sp. L_32 | reverse complement strand
TTCTTCAGTCTCTTCTTCAGAAGTCGTTTCTCCGACTGTTTCCACATCACCATCGATCAATTCAACTTCTGAAGCTGCTTCAATAATGACTAAATCTGGGTTATCAATCGATTCTAATAAAGTTGGTACGAAGGTTTCCATGTCTTCACTGTTATAAACAAAGACATCTGCTTCATTTAAAGTCGCAATATCTTGCGCACTCGGCTCATATTCATGGGCATCTGCATTCTCCATCATAACCGTTACCTCAGCACTATCCCCAACCACTGCATTGGTTAAAGCTTGCATTGGGTAAAAAGTCGTTATAATCTGTAAGCTATCATCATCACTTGATGTAGATGCCCCATTACCACATGCTGCCAAAAAGGCGATGGCTGATAAAGCTAACAGCCCAACTAATCGTTTAAATTTATTCACAATGTTCTCCTTTTAAAGATTACTATCTATATATATGAATACTTCTTCATTAAATCGTAACCGGTACGATTTGACAAAAGCTAATATAGCATACTTACAAAAAGCAAGCAAGTAAAAAAGGACGAGTTTTAGCTCGACCCTTCCCTTAAAATTTATTTATCTTTGAACGCTTC
>NZ_JBOEQF010001143.1:0-591 GCF_050689315.1 Aerococcus sp. L_32 | reverse complement strand
CAGGTAAGCCAGAGAATTTCCAGGTTGCGTAAGTTAAGATGTCTACTGGGTTAGTAGCTACTAAGAAGATACCATCAAAGCCTGAAGCCATAATTTGATCAACCATGCTCTTGAAGATACGTAAGTTTTTATCTACTAAATCTAAACGTGTTTCACCGGGCTTTTGTGCAGCGCCTGCAGTAATCACAACAACATCAGCGTCAGAACAATCATCGTAAGTCGCCTTGTAGATTTTCTTAGGAGATGTATAAGCTAGGGCGTCGATAAGGTCCAATACATCACCTTCAACGCGGTCTTCAGCTAAATCGATAATTCCTAATTCTCTACCAACACCTTGAATAACGGAAGCATACGCAAATGCAGACCCTACAGCACCATCACCAATTAAAATAACTTTTTGACCATTTTTTGACATAATAGATTCTCCTTAACTTTTTGTCTCTTATAGTATACAAAGCAAACCATATGGTAAATGTTCCATTAACCCGTGCAAAGCTAGTGAACAATCGGTTTAAAACTTAGCTTGTTGATTAGTTAGTGAAATATTTAACATAATCATACCATCCTGTTTAAAAAAATCAATAGGTTTTT
>NZ_JBOEQF010001142.1:0-591 GCF_050689315.1 Aerococcus sp. L_32 | reverse complement strand
TGATGAGGAAAATCATACTTATGTGACATTACCAATGTCAAAAAAGGAACTAGCTTCTTATTTGGGTACAACGCCTGAAACAATAAGTCGGAAGTTCTCTTCGTTAGAGGATAAAGGTTTAATTAAACAACATACACATAAATATATTGAGATATTTGATCTAGATGAATTATTATTTGCATCGAGTTAAAGTGATCGCTATCTAAAAATAGAATTAATAAGGAATATTAGTTATTCATGAAAACTAAAACTAATAACTTTTTAGAAATTCTAGGAATATGATTAAAGTGTCTAAAAAAACCGTAAGAGAATAATACTCTCACGGTTTTTTTGGCTCGACAACAGTATCAGTTTTCAAGAAAGTCCTTAATAGTCTTTAAATTCCTCGTCCATCAATATGAATGTGATAAGGCATTAGCGCAATATAAAAGAATATGAACTAACATCAATCTACTTAGTCTAAAGGCTAGTGCTTTTCTTATTAGTAGCATTTTTTTCTTTAAGGACTACTCTAACTAAATTTGAAACCATGTATTGAATGAGCTGTTTGACATTTTTGGTAAATTCTTCACTTGAGACATAGCTGATTAA
>NZ_JBOEQF010001141.1:0-592 GCF_050689315.1 Aerococcus sp. L_32 | reverse complement strand
TGCTACCAAAGGGACAACCCGCGTAGAAAAAATGGAATTAACAAAGTCTTCACTACCACAAGGTTCGCACGTATTAGTAATTGATGACTTCTTGAATGGTGGGGGAACAATTACTGGGATGAATTCAATGTTGAAAGAATTTAACTCAACGTGTGCTGGGATAGCCGTATTGTGTGAATCTGATACCCCAGACCGTGAAATCGACTTTAAATACGAGTCACTGATTAAAGTGCAAAAAGACCCTTCATTTGCCAAAGGATTCGAATTAACGCTTGGTACAATGTTTAAAGATTAATGGAAATTGCAAGAGACCTGTAAACCATTGTAAAAACAAGGATTATAGGTCTTTTTTTCTGGTTATTTTAATAGAAATTAAAAGTCCAAATACCATTTTATTTTGTGAAATATATGTAATGTTCTATATTTTAGCTATTCAAAGTGATAGACTATTTTATTATGAGTATTAATATTTCAATTTGGAAAGGTAAGTGGAGATGAAAGAACGACAACAAAACTTTGAATTGCTTCGAATTATTGCGATGTTTATGATTGTAGTTTCGCATGTAATCACCCACTACATCATGGAGGTAGC
>NZ_JBOEQF010001140.1:0-592 GCF_050689315.1 Aerococcus sp. L_32 | reverse complement strand
TCTACCTCCATGATGTAGTGGGTGATCACATGCGAAACTACAATCATACACATCGCAATAATTCGAAGCAATTCAAAGTTCTGTTGTCGTTCTTTCATCTCCACTTACCTTTCCAAATTGAAATATTAATGCTCATAATAAAATAGTCTATCACTTTAAAAAGCTAAAACATAGACTATTACGTATATTTCACAAAATGCAATGGTATTTGGAGTTTTAATTCCTATTAAAACAGCCAGAAAAAAAGACCTATAATCCTTGTTCTCACAAAGGTTTACAGGTCTATTACAATTGTCATTAATCTTTAAACATTGTACCAAGTGTTAATTCGAATCCTTTGGCAAATGAAGGGTCTTTTTGCACTTTAATCAGTGACTCGTATTCAAAGTCGATTTCACGGTCTGGGGTATCAGATTCACACAATACGGCTATCCCAGCACACGTTGAGTTAAATTCTTTCAACATTGAATTCATCCCAGTAATTGTTCCCCCACCGTTCAGGAAGTCATCGATGACTAATACATGTGAGCCTTGAGGTAGTGAAGATTTTGTTAGTTCCATTTTTTCTACGCGGGTTGTCCCTTTGGTTGCG
>NZ_JBOEQF010001139.1:0-592 GCF_050689315.1 Aerococcus sp. L_32 | reverse complement strand
CGAGATTCGGCAAAATAACTTGCATGGTTTTTATAAATTGGCGTCTACCTATGAAGCGTCAGCCTTTAAGGGGATTTTCCAATTCATCCGTTTTGTTGAGAAAATTCAAGAGAAAGACAACGACCTGCAAGCACCAAAACACGGGGACGAAGCTCGATCTGCGGTCCATGTCTATACTATTCATCATTCAAAAGGTTTAGAGTTTCCGCTCGTTTACGTCTATAACATTTCCAAGCGTTTTAACACTCAAGACCTAAGGAATCCGGTGATTTATAATGACACTATCGGTATTGGGGTGAAATTGTCTGATAGAACACGCCACATCACCTATCCAAATATGTTTGAAATGATGGCTAAACGTTTTGAGAAGAAAGACATGTTGGCTGAAGAAATGCGAAAATTATACGTGGCCTTAACTCGAGCGGAACAGCAACTGGTATTAGTGGGTATGGTGAAAAACTTCGATACCACGATTGGCAAGTGGCAAGGGCTTTTGATGAAAGACGAGCAATTATCGCCCTCAGGCCGGATTAAAGCCAACAGTTTACTCGATTGGATTGGCCCAGCGCTGATGCGCCACCACGATTTTGAC
>NZ_JBOEQF010001138.1:0-592 GCF_050689315.1 Aerococcus sp. L_32 | reverse complement strand
TGAGATTCGGCAAAATAACTTGCATGGTTTTTATAAATTGGCGTCTAACTATGAAGCGTCAGCCTTTAAGGGGATTTTCCAATTCATCCGCTTTGTTGAGAAAATTCAAGAGAAAGACAACGACCTGCAAGCACCAAAACACGGGGACGAAGCTCGATCTGCGGTCCATGTCTATACTATTCATCATTCTAAAGGTTTAGAGTTTCCGCTCGTTTACGTCTATAACATTTCCAAGCGTTTTAACACTCAAGATCTAAGGAATCCGGTGATTTATAATGACGCTATCGGTATCGGGGTGAAATTGTCTGATAGAACACGCCACATCACCTATCCAAATATGTTTGAAATGATGGCTAAACGCTTTGAGAAGAAAGACATGTTGGCTGAAGAAATGCGAAAATTATACGTGGCCTTAACTCGAGCAGAACAGCAACTGGTATTAGTGGGTATGGTGAAAAACTTCGATACCACGATTGGGAAGTGGCAAGGGCTTTTGATGAAAGACGAGCAACTATCGCCATCAGGCCGGATTAAAGCCAACAGTCTACTTGATTGGATTGGCCCAGCGCTGATGCGCCACCACGATTTTGAT
>NZ_JBOEQF010001137.1:0-593 GCF_050689315.1 Aerococcus sp. L_32 | reverse complement strand
AAGGACAAAGTCCTTCAGTTAATGCGAAAATATGACTTCTCATCATTGATGATTTACGCAGACAAAGAACACGGTAGTAACTTTGAATATTTAACTGGTTTTATTCCACGATTTGAAGAAGCTATCCAGGTAATCAACCAAGACGGGACGTCGACACTGATTTTAGGTAATGAGAACTACAATAAGACCAGTATGGCACGTACACAAAGCGAAGGCGTTCTTTGTCCATTCTTCTCTTTACCAAACCAACCTATGGATTTCACTAAAACTTTCGCTGACTATTTAAAAGATATTAAAGTAGATGATTCTAAACGAATTGGATTAGTAGACTGGAAGCTTTTGTCTAATGATATGAATAACTTCCACAACCACCATTCAGTACCAGCATTTATTGTGGATGGTGTACATGAAGTTTTCGGTTCTGACAAGGTAGTGAATGCAACCCAACTATACATGCATCCAAAAGAAGGTGCTCGTGTAACAAACAATGCAGAGGAAATCGCTCGTTATGAATATGGTGCTTCGCTTGCTTCTGATGCTGTTCTTGAAGCAATGAACCAGCTAAATATTGGTCAAAGCGAGTTAGAGGCAGG
>NZ_JBOEQF010001136.1:0-594 GCF_050689315.1 Aerococcus sp. L_32 | reverse complement strand
GGGACTCATCGAATTTTCGGCATAAAGAAGTGGTTACCGTGTGGACTTCCCCAATTTCACCTTGTGCGACCAGCTCTTTCACCGCTTGATAAGCCGGTGTAAAGCGACTCTTCATGGCTTCCATAAAGAAAACGGGTTTAGCATTTAAAGCTGCTTCAATTTTTGAAACTTCAGCTTGGTTTATAGTCGCTGGTTTTTCACACAAAATGGCTTTGCCTGCTTGGATGGCTTTCAAGACCCATTCCAAATGGTATTTATGCGGTAAGGCAATGTAGACCGCGTCCACTTGGTCGTCGTCCAATAATTCTTGGTAAGACCCATAAGCCTTTTCACATGGATGGTTAGCTTTGAAAGTTTCAGCCTTTTCAATCGTCCGGTTGGCAACCGCGTGTAATTCACCGTCAGTTACCTCCTCTAGACTATTCGCAAAGCGGTTGGCAATATTTCCTGCGCCGATAATTCCCCACTTAATCATCTAATGCTCCTCTCTGGATTCGCGTAAACTTTTTGGCAATTTGTTTGTTATTTTTCTGGTAATTAGTCATATAAATCATGGCATATAAAACATTGAAAATATATTCAATGGCAATTTGT
>NZ_JBOEQF010001135.1:0-594 GCF_050689315.1 Aerococcus sp. L_32 | reverse complement strand
TGGACTCATCGAATTTTCGGCATAAAGAAGTGGTTACCGTATGGACTTCCCCAATTTCACCTTGTGCAACCAATTCTTTCACGGCTTGATAAGCCGGTGTAAAGCGACTCTTCATGGCTTCCATAAAGAAAACGGGTTTAGCATTTAAAGCTGCTTCAATTTTTGAAACTTCAGCTTGGTTTATAGTCGCTGGTTTTTCACACAGAATGGCTTTGCCTGCTTGGATGGCTTTCAAGACCCAATCCAAATGGAATTTATGAGGTAAGGCAATGTAGACCGCATCCACTTGGTCGTCGTCCAATAACGCTTGGTAAGACCCATAAGCCTTTTCACATGGATAGTTAGCTTTGAAAGTTTCAGCCTTTTCAATCGTCCGGTTAGCAACCGCGTATAATTCACCGTCAGTTACCTCCTCTAGACTATTCGCAAAACGGTTGGCAATATTTCCTGCGCCGATAATTCCCCACTTAATCATCTAAAGCTCCTCTCTGAATTCGCGTAAACTTCTTGGCAATTTGTTTGTTATTTTTCTGGTAATTGGTCATATAAATCATGGCATATAAAACATTGAAAATATATTCAATGGCAATTTGC
>NZ_JBOEQF010001134.1:0-594 GCF_050689315.1 Aerococcus sp. L_32 | reverse complement strand
GTATAGGCTGTGACTTTGTGCGATACGATTTTCTGCCCAGGCGATATCTGAGGTTAGGGTAGAGTATTCGCCGTTTTTGCGAAGAATGGCTCTTAAACGCACTAAGATTTCACTAGAGGTTTTATTGACTTCTTCGTATAGAATGGCGTCGTATTTAGGTGGCAAAACAAAGACGTTTACTAATAGGGAAACGGTCACCCCAAGTAATGACTCAACCACACGGGCGATGGCAGAGGTGATAATCATATCTTGGTCGCGCAGCATAATCACAACAAGGGTAATGGTCGCTAAGGTGATAACGTTGGCCATATTAAGCGCCCGCAAAATCCCAATAAAAATCGTCACGGTCACCCCAATAATAATAGGGGAATTACCGAAAAAGTTCACCATGACTACAGCAACGATACCTCCAAGTATCGCCGCCATAACACGGTTGAAGAAGGTATCGATAGATCCTCTAACAGTTTGTTGTAAACCGATGATGGCAGTAAAGGCAGGGATGACAGGTTCAACAAAGGGTAACCAGTCAGCAATTAAAATACTGAGCATTACCCCAAGACCTGTCTTAAACATCCTGGCACCAAGTTTCATTTT
>NZ_JBOEQF010001133.1:0-595 GCF_050689315.1 Aerococcus sp. L_32 | reverse complement strand
ATCACCAAAGCTTAGAAAAACTCGTTAAACAAGGTGTGACGGTTGAGTTATGCCAACATTCGCTACAAGCGCAAGGATTTGATCCAGAAATGGTGAATAGTCGCTTATTTACCTCGGTTGTATCAGGCATTGCCGAATTAATTAACCGCCAACATGATGGTTACGCCTATATTCGTGCTTAATTAATGACTTTACTTTATCAATCCAACCAGAATCTAATATAGAAAGTAGACAATCATGAATCCAGAATTATTTAAAAATAGCTTAGCGGATGCAGGTATCCACTTAAATGACCAACAAATGACACAATTCAACCGTTATTTCGAATTATTGGTTGAATGGAATGAAAAAATTAATTTAACCGCCATTACAGAACTTGAAGAAGTGTATTTGAAACACTTCTATGATTCACTGACTGTAGCAATGCATGTAGAGATGGCTGACCAGGGATATCGCTTGGTAGATG
This sequence comes from Aerococcus sp. L_32, assembly GCF_050689315.1. NCBI lineage: Bacteria > Bacillati > Bacillota > Bacilli > Lactobacillales > Aerococcaceae > Aerococcus > Aerococcus sp. L_32. The sequence goes on along the minus strand of NZ_JBOEQF010001133.1, from coordinate 129 downwards.
TGGGTTCAGGCGCTGGGTTCCCCAGCATTCCACTAAAAATTGCCTTTCCAAACTTAGACATCACTATTGTTGACTCATTGAATAAACGTATCAACTTTATCAATGAAGTGGTGAATGAACTTGGTTTAG
>NZ_JBOEQF010001132.1:0-595 GCF_050689315.1 Aerococcus sp. L_32 | reverse complement strand
TTCACCAAAGCTTAGAAAAACTCGTGAAACAAGGTGTGACGATTGAGTTATGCCAACATGCGCTACAAGCTCAAGGGTTTGATCCAGAAATGGTGAATAATCGCTTATTTACCCCGGTTACATCAGGTATTGCCGAATTAATTAACCGTCAACATGATGGCTATGCCTATATTCGCGCTTAATTAATAACCTTACTTTATCGGTCCATCCAGAATTCAATATAGAAAGTAGACAATCATGAACCCAGAATTATTTAAAAGTAGCTTAGCGGATGCAGGAATCCACTTAAATGACCAACAAATGACACAATTCAACCGTTATTTCGAATTATTGGTTGAATGGAATGAAAAAATTAATTTAACAGCCATTACAGAACTAGAAGAAGTGTATTTGAAACACTTCTATGATTCACTGACTGTCGCTATGCACGTTGAAATGGCCGATCAAACGTACCGTTTAGTAGACGTCGGTTCAGGCGCTGGGTTCCCCAGCATTCCACTAAAAATTGCCTTTCCAAACTTAGACATCACTATTGTTGACTCATTGAATAAACGTATCAACTTTATCAATGAAGTGGTGAATGAACTTGGTTTAA
>NZ_JBOEQF010001131.1:0-596 GCF_050689315.1 Aerococcus sp. L_32 | reverse complement strand
TGCAGCCTTATCTATGCCAATCCGCGCAGAAGGTGCCAGCAAATGGCGTGCCTTCCAGTTGGGCCAAGCATCAGCCCTAGTAGAAATCGTCGGTGCCGCTTTAGGCGCTTTACTGGTTTCTCAAGTGACTGTTATCTTACCTTACGCACTAGCCTTTGCAGCAGGTGCCATGATCTTCGTTTGTGTGGAACAACTGATTCCAGAATCACAATCGCATGGTAACTCAGATATCGCCACCGTCGCCCTACTTATTGGCTTTGGTGTCATGATGGCCCTAGACGTTGCTTTAGGTTAAATCCCTTGCAAAACTCTTTGAAAAAAACTATTGCGATAAAACCCATCAACCAGACGCAAACAGCGTACGCCAGGTTGATGGGTTATTTTTTGTATATTTAAGACAGGTATTTTGAAAAATGACTGTCTGTTAGAATTTCACGTCCGCGTCTTGCATGGCTTTTTGAATGTAAGCTGCCGACTCGTGCAATTTTGCCTCTTCCCAAGCATTCAAGCTAACGGGTAGTCGTTTTTCCACGCCATTAACGCCAATAATACAGGGTATTGATAGGGCAACGTTACCGTTATAGCCATATTCACCG
>NZ_JBOEQF010001130.1:0-596 GCF_050689315.1 Aerococcus sp. L_32 | reverse complement strand
GCTTGAATTTCTGTCGCACTTGGCGTGGTTAATTTGCTTTCATACCGTTGGCCGTTCACTTCATTATAGACGGTCCCAAAGTAAGCTACTTCAAACCCCGCTTTCTTTAGTAAATGCTGTAAGAATAAAGCGGTAGTCGTTTTGCCGTTAGTTCCTGTAATCCCTATTACCAACTTGTCTTGGCTAGGATTGTGATAAAAAGCTGATGCAAGCAGGGCTAAACTCTCTCTAGCATTGTCAACCTGGATAAACGGCACATTCTCCCTAGCGGTTAAGTCAGATTCCGTCACAATCAAGCTAGCGCCGCGTTCAATGGCATTACCGATATAGGCTTCACCGTCAGTGGCATAACCGGAAATGGTGACAAATAGATGGCCATTGGTTACTTGTAAGGAGGATTCACTAATGCCGGTAATTTCAAGTTGCTCTACATCTGCTGGTAAAGGATTTCTAGCTGTTACACCACTTTGTTCAAGTAATTCATAGACCTTCATATTCATTCACCTTTCTCTTTCACTTATTTGTTGTTAGCTATATATTGGGCTATATAGATGGAGAAAGTGTGAAGAAAGATAGGTTAAACTACTGTCTATTCA
>NZ_JBOEQF010001129.1:0-596 GCF_050689315.1 Aerococcus sp. L_32 | reverse complement strand
AAAACAGTGGTCCAGCACCATATCCTGACCTTCAACCACTTGTTGGTGTCTGATAGTTTTAAATCGCCCGATAATGACTAAGTCATCAAGTGCAATATCAATTGTTGCTAGGAAATCAGCAACCTCACCGCCATAACTTAATTTTCCAGATTCTTTAATAGATTCGCCATCGATAAGGGACAATTTTTCAGTTGTTTCCAATTTCTGATGGTCTTTAACAGGTTGTTTCATTGTTAAATGGACATAAGCATCCGTTATACGCACTCGTAAACCAATATGTCGTTTACGCAATTCACCATCGGCAGTATCAAAATAGATATTCTCTTGGGTTAAGGGGGCAGTTTCCGCGAAATTATAGTAGTTAAACAATTCCTGGTACTCTGCTTGACTTAAAATATTTTTGTATTCTATTTCTAAATTTTTTGCCATTGGATCGCCTCTTTTCTTTATCCGCCTTAAGTATATCAAGATATACCTAATTTTTACAATAAAAGGGGTTGGCGGTACCATGCTTTTTAGACGAATAAAACGACAAAGATGACTTGATATCTTTGCGTTTCTTGTTATAAATCAATGGTTTTTGTGATAGAATATAT
>NZ_JBOEQF010001128.1:0-596 GCF_050689315.1 Aerococcus sp. L_32 | reverse complement strand
GAAACAGTGGTCCAGCACCATATCTTGACCTTCAACCACTTGTTGGTGTCTGATAGTTTTAAATCGCCCGATAATGACTAAGTCATCAAGTGCCATATCAATTGTTGCTAGGAAATCAGCAACCTCACCGCCATGACTTAATTTTCCAGATTTTTTAATAGATTCGCCATCGATAAGGGACAATTTTTCAGTTGTTTCCAATTTCTGATGGTCTTTAACAGGTTGTTTCATTGTTAAATGGACATAAGTATCCGTTATACGCACTCGTAAACCAATATGTCGTTTACGCAATTCACCATCGGCAGTATCAAAATAGATATTCTCTTGGGTTAAGGGGGCAGTTTCCGCGAAATTATAGTGGTTAAACAATTCCTGGTACTCTGCTTGCCTTAAAATATTTTTGTATTCTATTTCTAAATTTTTTGCCATTGGATCGCCTCTTTTCTTTATCCGCCTTAAGTATATCAAGATATACCTAATTTTTACAATAAAAGGGGTTGGCGGTACCATGCATTTTAGACGAATAAAACGACAAAGGTGACTTGCTATCTTTGAGTTTCTTGTTATAAATTAATGGTTTTTGTGATAGAATATAC
>NZ_JBOEQF010001127.1:0-597 GCF_050689315.1 Aerococcus sp. L_32 | reverse complement strand
GGCTTCCGGTTGGTAGTAGTCGTAGTAAGATACGAAATACTCCACCGCATTATTCGGGAAGAATTCCTTTAATTCACCATATAACTGCCCAGCAAGTGTCTTATTATGAGCTAAAACCAAAGTTGGTCGGTTGGTTTGGGCGATCACATTGGCCATAGTGAATGTCTTCCCAGTCCCCGTACCACCTAGTAAGACTTGTGCCTTATCGCCAGCCTCCACTTGTTCCACAATTCTTCTAATGGCTTCCGGTTGGTCACCACTCGGTTCATATTCCGAAACTAAATCAAATTGGTTTATCATCATGAACCTCTCTTCCTTTTAAAGTACACAATTACATACCTATATATTATACCACCTAAGTGATTAAAGCCGAAACCTTAACCCTTGGAAAAAGGGGGTTCGCGACTTGGCTAACGGTTGAATTGAAACTGCTATCATTTTTCAAAATCGGCGTCATTATTTCCCTTTCAATATCATGTGATTTTTGACCAAAATCCTTTTACATGAGACAAGTCTTATTCATGATGATAGCTATTAGCTCGCAATTTCCACCAAGTTTGATCTGCCCCAGACATTTTCCCTTATGAATACTTAGGG
>NZ_JBOEQF010001126.1:0-597 GCF_050689315.1 Aerococcus sp. L_32 | reverse complement strand
TCTTAAGTAATCATAAGAGAAAATGTCTTGGGCAGATCAAACTTGGTGGAAATAGCGAGCTAATAGATACCATCAAGAATATGACTTGTCTCTTGTAAAAGGATTTTGTTCAAAAATTTATTGGCATTGGCAAGGAAAAAAAGCTGGTGATTTTGAAAACTGATACCTGTTTCACTTGGATCGTCAGCCAAGTCGCGAACCCCCTTTTTTCAAGGGCTAAGGTTTCGGCTTTAATCACTTAGGTGGTATAATATTAGGGTATGTAATTGTGTATTTTAAAAGGAAGAGAGGTTCATGATGATAAACCAATTTGATTTAGTTTCGGAATATGAACCGAGTGGGGACCAACCGGAAGCCATCAGAAGAATTGTGGAACAGGTGGAGGCTGGCGGTAAGGCGCAAGTTTTACTAGGTGGTACGGGGACTGGGAAGACTTTTACCATGGCCAATGTGATCGCCCAAACCAACCGACCAACTTTGGTTCTAGCCCACAATAAAACCTTGGCAGGTCAGTTATACGGGGAGTTGAAAGATTTCTTCCCGAATAATGCGGTGGAGTATTTTGTATCTTACTACGACTACTACCAACCGGAAGCA
>NZ_JBOEQF010001125.1:0-598 GCF_050689315.1 Aerococcus sp. L_32 | reverse complement strand
GGCAGCCTTATCTATGCCAATCCGCGCAGAAGGTGCCAGCAAATGGCGTGCCTTCCAGTTGGGTCAAGCATCTGCCCTAGTAGAAATCGTCGGCGCCGCTTTAGGCGCTTTACTGGTTTCTCAAGTGACTGTTATCTTACCTTACGCACTAGCCTTTGCCGCAGGTGCCATGATCTTCGTTTGTGTGGAACAACTGATTCCAGAATCACAATCGCATGGTAACTCAGATATCGCCACCGTCGCCCTACTTATTGGCTTTGGTGTCATGATGACCCTAGACGTTGCTTTAGGTTAAATCCCTTGCAAAACTCTTTGTAAAAAAACTATTGCGATAAAACCCATCAACCAGACGCAAACAGCGTACGCCAGGTTGATGGGTTATTTTTTGTATATTTAAGACAGGTATTTTGAAAAAATGATTGTCTGTTAGAATTTCACATCCGCATCTTGCATGGCTTTTTGTATGTAAGCTGCCGACTCGTGCAATCTTGCCTCTTCCCAAGCATTCAAGCTAACGGGTAGTCGTTTTTCCACGCCATTAACGCCAATAATACAGGGCATTGATAGGGCAACGTTACCGTTATAGCCGTATTCGCCC
>NZ_JBOEQF010001124.1:0-598 GCF_050689315.1 Aerococcus sp. L_32 | reverse complement strand
ACAGTTGGTAAATGGTCGTTGTTTTCCCTGAAGAAACTGGGCCTGAAAATATTATCAAACCACTTTTGCGCTTCATATATTTGTTCAGGGTGTCATAAGCTGCTTGATTCAAGTGATTGGATTTAAAATCACTGGTCACCTTGTCATGGAAAACACGGATGACTAATGATTCATGCATGAGATAATTAGAGATTGACGATAATCGTAATTCGATTTTGTCGTCTCCCAGGTCATAGACAATAGCACCATCTTGGGGCATACGTTTCTCACCTACATCCATATTAGCCATATACTTTAATAACCGAATCAACTGACTCCCTTTTTCAAATTCAAGGGTTTCCTGCAATATCAAGTGGTATCCGTCTCTTAGAAAAATATGATACTGCTGTCCTTCTGGGAGAATGTGGATATCATCGGACCGTTTTAATATCGCCATCGAAATCATCTTGTCTATCATTTCTTTCAACCTATCACCTCCATTTATTTTCAGGTCATATAATTTATACGAAGAATTCTTATAAAATCGCTTACGAAATGAAAATAATATGCAAAAAAAAGCGCATCTCAAAATTTTGCGCGCTTTTGCATGATAAGCCCC
>NZ_JBOEQF010001123.1:0-598 GCF_050689315.1 Aerococcus sp. L_32 | reverse complement strand
GCAACTGGTATATAGTCGTTGTTTTACCTGAGGAAACTGGACCTGAAAATATAATCAAACCACTTTTGCGCTTCATATATTTGTTCATAGTGTCATATGCTTCTTGATTCAAGTGATTGGCTTTAAAATCACTGGTCACCTTATCATGAAAGACACGGATGACTAATGATTCATGCATGAGATAATTTGAGATTGACGATAATCGCAATTCGATTTTGTCGTCTGCCAGGTCATAGACAATAGCACCGTCTTGTGGCATACGTTTCTCACCTACATCCATATTAGCCATGTACTTTAAAAGCCGTATCAGCTGGCTACCTTTCTCAAATTCAAGGGTTTCCTGCAATATCAATTGATATCCGTCTCTCAGAAAAATATGATACTGCTGTCCCTCTGGGAGAATGTGGATATCATCGGACCGTTTTAATATCGCCATCGAAATCATCTTGTCTATCATTTCTTTCAATCTACCACCTCCATTTATTTTCAGGTCATATAATTTATACGAAGAATTCTTATAAAATCGCTTAGGAATTGAAAATAATATGCAAAAAAAAGCGCATCTCAAAATTTTGCCCACTTTTGCATGATAAGCCCA
>NZ_JBOEQF010001122.1:0-599 GCF_050689315.1 Aerococcus sp. L_32 | reverse complement strand
CAGCAAATGTAGATGCCGTAGTAGTGTTCTGTGGCTCTTTCTACTTTATATCTGAAGTGCGAGAAAAACTACAAAGTGAGGATATCTATGAAAACATCAGTAATTTTTGATATGGACGGGTTAATGCTAGACACTGAGAAGATTTACGCCCAAGTAAACCAAGAAGGATTCGAATCGATAGGCATCGAATTCACCATGGATGACTACCTAAAATATGTTGGGGTTGGCGAGAAAGAGACCCTACAAATGTATGAGGAAGCCATTGGTGACAGAGAAGCAGCAGAAGCCTTATTAGCCCGCGAAGATAAACGTTACTTAGAAATCATCAAAGACCAAGCCCCTGATTTAAAAGACGACTTGATCAAAGTGTTGGATACGTTAGCAGCTAAAAATATTGATTGCTATGTAGCATCATCATCAAATATCGAAACAGTGGAGTATTTACTAGATGCAACAGGTATCCGCAAATACTTCAAAGGTGTGCTTGGTGGTGACCAAGTAGAAAACGCTAAGCCAGACCCAGAAATCTATCTAAAAGTTGTGGCTGATTTCAACTTAGACAAAGAGAAAACAATCGTATTAGAGGACTCTATTCATGG
>NZ_JBOEQF010001121.1:0-599 GCF_050689315.1 Aerococcus sp. L_32 | reverse complement strand
ACAACACCATTACAAGAAAACATGAACGGGTTAACTCGTTTCCTAACTTATGCAATTGTTATTATTGCCGTTGTTATTTTCTTCCTAGGTTTATTGCGTGGATTTGACTGGATCACAATGCTATTAACTGCAATCTCAATTGCCGTTGCTGCACTTCCAGAAGGTCTACCTGCTATCTCAACTATTATCCTTGCATTAGGTACTCAAAAGATGGCCGATCGTCGTGCCTTGGTACGTAAGTTACCTGCGGTTGAAACACTTGGGGGTACTGAAGTTATCTGTTCAGATAAAACTGGTACCCTAACTCAAAACAAGATGACTATCGAAAAAGTTTACTACAATGGTGAATTACACGATGCATCTGAAGACATTGACCATAACGAACCTGTTTTCCGAGTTATGAATATGGCCAATGACTCTACAATCGCTAAAGATGGTTCATTAGCTGGTGACCCTACTGAAACTGCAATGATTCAATTCGGTTTCGACAAAGGTTACGATGTACGTGAAACAATCAAAGTTCAACCTCGTGTTGGTGAAGTACCATTCGATTCAGATCGTAAAATGTCTACTACTGTTCACGAAACTTTAGGTGAAGA
>NZ_JBOEQF010001120.1:0-600 GCF_050689315.1 Aerococcus sp. L_32 | reverse complement strand
CCCTTTATCATCAACTAAATAAAGGCAAATATACCGCTATACCGACCTTGATAAATATATTTTGTGTAAAGATTGTATATATATCTTTACAATTTCACGCCATAAATGGGTATTTTTAAACTATCAAATGGCTTATTGTTTATGCTAAAGTCATTCTTATATGTTTATACTTTAATTTTTAAGCGTATTTAGGTTACTATATAAGGAATTAATGATGTAGGAGGATGGTCATTTATGGCACGATTACAGCAATGCACCCTAGCCGATGTAGATGAGTTAAGAGCTGTCTCAATCGAAACTTATACGGACACTTTTGGGGAATTTAATTCAGATGAAAATATGCGGATTTACTTGGAGGATGCCTATAATCGGAGCAAATTAGTAGCAGAATTAGAAACCGCCAATAGTCAATTCTTCTTTTTGAAAGAGAATAATGAAACTATGGGTTATCTTAAATTGAATGTGGGCGAAGCACAGTCAGAATATGTGGGCGACAATCTCCTTGAAGTCGAAAGGATTTATGTGCGAACAGCTTTTCTACGCCGCGGATATGGCACAAAATTAATTCAAGCTGCTGAAGAAATTGCACGTAGTCTAGGT
>NZ_JBOEQF010001119.1:0-600 GCF_050689315.1 Aerococcus sp. L_32 | reverse complement strand
TCCTTTAATAAAGCCGTCCAAATACTTGCGTCGTTTACTTGAAACGGCATCTTGTGGCATATTTACAAACAAGGCCAGTCCGCGTTTTATTTGTTGCTGACGGTCTTGTTCCACTGCGACAATCTTATCCCAGTGCCAACCCTTTTTCCCATCTGAAAAAGGACGAATCCCGGCAAAATGAATGGCGATTAAATACAGCAGTGCAACGCCTAAACAGAGATATGGTGTCACAAAGGAAGCTAATAATAGCGTGATAAAAACCGCTAGATACAAGATTGCCTTGTGAATTTTAATCACCTGGTCGCTGGTATAACGCCAGCTTTCCAAAATAGTATTTAAGTGGGCGGTCTTAAAGCAAATCAAAATTATGGCCAAGACAATCAATTCAAAAATCGAATAGCCCACCATAGTCATCAGCAGTGGGTAAGAAGCAGCAATCATCAGGATAATCACAGCACTCGGCAGTAGTAAGGAGTGGTTCAAGGCTGACCGGAACCAGTCCGTAAATTTCGACTCCATAGGTAAGAGAAAGACCAAGTCTGCTGCCACAATATGTGAAGCCACACCGGTAATAAATACCCCAACCGTCATCAGAACCGC
>NZ_JBOEQF010001118.1:0-600 GCF_050689315.1 Aerococcus sp. L_32 | reverse complement strand
CCCTTTAATAAAGCCGTCCAAATACTTGCGTCGTTTACTTGAAACGGCATCTTGTGGCATATTTACAAACAAGGCCAGTCCGCGCTTTATTTGTTGCTGACGGTCTTGTTCCACTGCGACAATCTTATCCCAGTGCCAACCCTTTTTCCCATCTGAAAAAGGACGAATCCCAGTAAAATGAATGGCGATTAAATACAGCAGTGCAACGCCTAAACAGAGATATGGTGTAACAAAGGAAGCTAATAATAGCGTGATAAAAACCGCTAGATACAAGATTGCCTTGTGAATTTTAATCACCCGGTCGCTGGTATAACGCCAGCTTTCCAAAATAGTATTTAAGTGGGCGGTCTTAAAGCAAATCAAAATCACGGCCAAGACAATCAATTCAAAAATCGAATAGCCTACCATAGCCATCAGCAGTGGGTAAGAAGCAGCAATCAACAGGATAATCATAGCACTCGGTAACAGTAATGAATGGTTCAAGGCTGACCGGAACCAGTCCGTAAATTTCGACTCCATAGGTAAGAGAAAGACCAAGTCTGCTGCCACAATATGTGAAGCCACACCGGTAATAAATACCCCAACCGTCATCAGAACCGT
>NZ_JBOEQF010001117.1:0-601 GCF_050689315.1 Aerococcus sp. L_32 | reverse complement strand
TAGACGTGTTAAAATCCATTGGTCTTTGATTTCAGTCACGTTTGATAAGTCTATTTCATCATAAGTTAAGTCATCAAGATTCATGATGGCATAACGAGAAGCATTCCAGATCTTATTAATAAAGTTCCAAGCAGCTTCCAGTTTCTCTTCGTTGAAACGGATATCTTGACCAGGTGTTGAACCAGTTGCTAGGAACCAACGTAAAGCGTCAGCACCATACTCGTTAACAACATCCATTGGGTCAACCCCGTTACCTAGAGATTTAGACATCTTACGCCCTTGGCTATCACGGATTAAACCGTGGATTAAAACATTCTTGAATGGACGATGACCAGTGAATTCCAACCCTTGGAAAATCATACGCGCGACCCAGAAGAAGATAATGTCATACCCTGTTACCAATGTTGAAGTTGGGTAGTAGCGTTTAAAGTCTTCTGCATCAGTATCTGGCCACCCCATAGTTGAAAACGGCCATAAGGCAGATGAGAACCAAGTATCTAAAACATCAGGATCTTGTTCCCAGTTTTCGCTGTCAGCAGGTGCTTCCATACCGACATACATTTCACCAGTTTCTTTGTGGTACCAAGCTGGAATTTGGTGA
>NZ_JBOEQF010001116.1:0-601 GCF_050689315.1 Aerococcus sp. L_32 | reverse complement strand
GCACCAAATTCCAGCTTGGTACCACAAAGAAACTGGTGAAATGTATGTCGGTATGGAAGCACCTGCTGACAGCGAAAACTGGGAACAAGATCCAGATGTTTTAGATACTTGGTTTTCATCTGCCTTATGGCCGTTTTCAACTATGGGGTGGCCAGATACTGATGCAGAAGACTTTAAACGCTACTACCCAACTTCAACATTGGTAACAGGGTATGACATTATTTTCTTCTGGGTTGCCCGTATGATTTTCCAAGGGTTGGAATTCACTGGTCGTCGTCCATTCAAGAATGTTTTAATCCACGGTTTAATCCGTGATAGCCAAGGGCGTAAGATGTCCAAATCTCTAGGTAACGGGGTTGACCCAATGGATGTTGTTAACGAATATGGTGCTGACGCTTTACGTTGGTTCCTAGCAACTGGTTCAACACCTGGTCAAGATATCCGTTATAACGAAGAGAAACTGGAAGCTGCTTGGAACTTTATTAATAAGATCTGGAATGCTTCTCGTTATGCCATCATGAATCTTGATGACTTAACTTATGATGAAATAGATTTATCAAACGTGACTGAAATCAAAGACCAATGGATTTTAACACGTCTT
>NZ_JBOEQF010001115.1:0-601 GCF_050689315.1 Aerococcus sp. L_32 | reverse complement strand
CCCTAAACTACGTGCAATTTCTTCAGCAGCTTGAATTAATTTTGTGCCATATCCGTGGCGTAGAAAAGCTGTTCGCACATAAAACCTTTCGACTTCAAGGAGATTGTCGCCCACATATTCTGACTGTGCTTCGCCCACATTCAATTTAAGATAACCCATAGTTTCATTATTCTCCTTCAAAAAGAGGAATTGGCTGTTAGTTTCTGCTAATTCAGCCGTGAGTTTCTCTCGGTTATAGGCATCCTCCAAGTAAATCCGCATATTTTCATCCGAATTAAATTCCCCAAAAGTGTCCGTATAAGTTTCGATTGAGACAGCTCTTAACTCATCTACATCGGCTAGGGTGCATTGCTGTAATCGTGCCATAAATGACCATCCTCCTACATCATTAATTTCTTATATAGTAACCTAAATACGCTTAAAAATTAAAGTATAAACATATAAGAATGACTTTAGCATAAACAATAAGCCATTTGACAGTTTAAAAATACCCATTTATGGCGTGAAATTGTAAAGATATATATACAATCTTTACACAAAATATATTTATCAAAGTCGGTATAGCGGTATATTTACCTTTATTTAGTTGATGATAAAGGGC
>NZ_JBOEQF010001114.1:0-603 GCF_050689315.1 Aerococcus sp. L_32 | reverse complement strand
ATTACAGGCGACAGTATATGACGTTCATCCGTTAGATGAAATGAATATCGAGGACTTGTTAAAATAGCATGATTTCAGAAATGAAAGATTGAGAAGGGTATGACAATGTGTCATGCTCTTTTTGATTATATGAGTGACTAGTGAATAGAGATTAGTAATAGTAAGCCTATTGTTTACGCTTTTCCTAACGTTGCCTTATATGCCGTGGGACCGGAATTAGCTATGGTCTAATTTCTTGCCTGATTACTCATTACGTAAGGGCTGCAATCCAAACATTGGGAAACTTTTCAATAGTATAGTGGTTATCGTGTTTAAAAAGCTGTCTTATTTTAAAGTATTATGTATTTTAAAAGGATTCAATCAATGTCTTGAATGTTAATTTGATTGTGCTAGATTTATGTATTGCTTATTTTCTTAAGAGTCATCGTTAAAAAAATAACATTTTTTTTAGGTATATCTATAAAAACAAAGTAGGTAATTTCCAAAAATACCTAAAAATAAGTTATAATAGTACTAATTGGCGTAAGCATTAAAGAAAGGTGATTAACCATGTCTAAAAGTAGAGAAGATTATATGAAAGTCATTTTTGAATTCGGTGGCAAG
>NZ_JBOEQF010001113.1:0-603 GCF_050689315.1 Aerococcus sp. L_32 | reverse complement strand
TTATTTATTTAAAATTTGCATGAATTGTTGACCGGTAATGGTTTCTTCCTGAATTAAGTATTCAGACAGCTCATCCAATTTTTCGCGGTTATTCATCAAGATTTCGCCGGCTTCTTGATGGGCACGTTTGATCAATTCAATGACTTCTTGATCTGCTTTTTCAGCGGTACCACCGGATACCTGGCTCTGTGTATTGTCAGACAAGTAACGGTTGGTACGACTTTCCAATTGCATCATGCCGAAAGTATCCGACATCCCGTATTGAGTGACCATAGAACGGGCAATTTTCGTCATTTTTTCAATATCATTTGAAGCCCCGGTAGTGATTTCACCAAAGACCACTTCTTCAGCGGCACGTCCACCTGCAAGGGTCATCAATTGATTGTACAACTCTTGTTTGGTGTAAAGTGATTTCTCTCCCGTTTCAACCTGCATGGTATACCCAAGGGCACCTGACGTACGCGGTATAATCGTAATCTTCTCAACTGGCGCTGAACCAGATTGTTGGGCCGCAACAAGGGCGTGACCAATTTCGTGGTAAGAAACGACGCGACGTTCTTCTGGCGATAAGATATCGTTCTTCTTGATTTGACCAGCTAAGAC
>NZ_JBOEQF010001112.1:0-604 GCF_050689315.1 Aerococcus sp. L_32 | reverse complement strand
GTATACAAGCGATAACCAACGAGTAATCACAAACTTAAAACGTATCTCTAAACCAGGTTTACGTGTATACGCGAAAAGTGATCAAATTCCTAAAGTTTTAAACGGCTTAGGTACTGCATTAGTTTCAACATCTGAAGGTGTTATCACTGATAAAGTAGCTCGTGCTAAAAACATCGGTGGCGAAGTTTTAGCTTACGTTTGGTAATAAATAACAAAAATAAAAAACAAAATTGAAAGGCAGGTGCAGTCTAGAATGAGTCGTATTGGTAATAAAATTATCGAGATTCCTAGTAACGTAACCGTAGAAAAAGCTGGTTCAACTATCACTGTTAAAGGCCCTAAAGGCGAATTATCACGTGAGTTCAACCCTGTAATTGATATTCAAATCGGGGAGAAAGAAATCACTTTCACTCGTCCAAATGACCACAAAGAAGTACGTTCTATCCACGGAACTACTCGTGCATTAGTAAACAACATGGTTATTGGTGTTTCTGAAGGATTCGAGAAGAAACTTGAAATGACTGGTGTTGGTTACCGTGCACAATTAGCAGGTAACAAATTAACTGTCAATGTTGGTTTATCTCACCCTGTTGAATTCGTAGCG
>NZ_JBOEQF010001111.1:0-605 GCF_050689315.1 Aerococcus sp. L_32 | reverse complement strand
ATATACTAGCGATAACCAACGAGTAATCACAAACTTAAAACGTATCTCTAAACCAGGTTTACGTGTATACGCGAAAAGTGATCAAATTCCTAAAGTTTTAAACGGTTTAGGTACTGCATTAGTTTCAACATCGGAAGGTGTTATCACTGATAAAGCAGCTCGTGCTAAAAGCATCGGTGGCGAAGTTTTAGCTTACGTTTGGTAATAAATAACAAAAATAAAAAAACAAAATTGAAAGGCAGGTGCAGTCTAGAATGAGTCGTATTGGTAACAAAATTATCGAGATTCCTAGTAACGTAACCGTAGAAAAAGCTGGTTCAACTATCACTGTTAAAGGCCCTAAAGGCGAATTATCACGTGAGTTCAACCCTGTAATTGATATTCAAATCGGAGAGAAAGAAATCACTTTCACTCGTCCGAATGACCATAAAGAAGTACGTTCTATCCACGGAACTACTCGTGCATTAGTAAACAACATGGTTGTTGGTGTTTCTGAAGGATTCGAAAAGAAACTTGAAATGACTGGTGTTGGTTACCGTGCACAATTAGCAGGTAACAAATTAACTGTCAATGTTGGTTTATCTCACCCTGTTGAATTCGTAGCA
>NZ_JBOEQF010001110.1:0-607 GCF_050689315.1 Aerococcus sp. L_32 | reverse complement strand
GAATCAGAACTAGTATCCGTTGAGTCATTACTAGAGTCACTGTTTCCACATGCAGCTAAAGCAGCTGAAGCACCTAACGCTAAAACTAATTTTGAAAGCTTGCTAAAAGTCATTTATACTTTCCACCTTTTCTTTTTCTTAATCCATATAACCATATTCCAAACGATTACAAGGTTATTATATAAGATGATTGTAAATATCTAAGTGGATAAAATGTAAATTACCGCCAGTTATGTAAATATATTGTAAAGTTTGTGTAAATTTCATTGGTAAATTCTCATTTATCTTCCCTCATCGGCTAAATTTACTATTCGTTTATTCTTCTTCAATTTCATCTTCTTCATCTAATTCTAGCGGTTCTAGCTTAGGAATATAGACCGTAAAACTTGTTCCCCTTCCAAATACACTATCTACTTCAATCCTACCACCCATATGTTCTAGTATATTACGAACGATGGATAAACCTAGCCCTGTACCACCAGATGCAGTTGACCGGTCTTTACTTACCCGGTAGAATCGTTCAAATATTCGTGGAAGGTCCTCTTGTGGTATGCCGATACCATTATCTGAAATTTTAAATTGAATCATATTTTCCTCTTCAGAAATG
>NZ_JBOEQF010001109.1:0-608 GCF_050689315.1 Aerococcus sp. L_32 | reverse complement strand
ACATGGGTTAAATCCATGGCTACAGATACTACTAACCCGCCCGCTAAAGCTGGCGCAATGTTATCTGGGTGCCCTTCGATTTCGTTAGCCATGTTAATCTTTTCATCCATTGACCAATTAGCCCCCGCTAAAATTTCAGCAATGGCAATACCCGCCACAATGGCTGAAGATGACGACCCTAAACCACGGGCTGTCGGGATGTCACTAGTCATATTTAAATAGTGGGGCTTGGCATCCGGTGCGAACCGTAAGATTGTTTCAATCACCATGTTGGATGCATCAGTTGGAATCCCTTCACCTAGGTCATGATCAATTTGCCATTGTTCACTAGGGCTAAGAATATCCACCGTTAAATATAGGCTAACGGCAACACCGATTGAATCAAAGCCGGGTCCCATATTGGCTGAAGTCGCCGGGACTTTCACACGTACCTTTTCTACCATATCGGTCACCTACTTCGCTTCAGGCAACACAGAATAGTAAGAAATCAGGTTTAATTCAGGACTATCTTGTGTGGCTTGGTTGATTTGTTGTAATTGGGCTTGTGACATTTCATGAGTGACAACCACAATTTTCGCTGTCTTATCGTCAGATGACGGTTCTTGGAA
>NZ_JBOEQF010001108.1:0-610 GCF_050689315.1 Aerococcus sp. L_32 | reverse complement strand
TGGCAATTGCAGCTGCAAGCTTTAAATGTATGGGCTTCGTTATTGCTGGTTGTCAGCGTGGCTTTGGTTGCCCTTTTACAAAAAAATGTCTTACCAATGCGGAGTGAAAAAGGGGTATCCTTATTCAAGTTGTGGCAGGGCTATTTGAAGGGCATCAGCAGCCAGTTAATGAATCCGGATGCTTGGGGCCGTCAATCGGCAGAGTGGTTAGACCATCAATATTTATATGCTTGGGTTGCGGGGTCGAATGTGAAGGTTGCTAAGGCGCTGGGACAAGAGGCGCAGGTTGTGCAGTTACCTTTGATGGGTTCGGCACAAGCAATTGACCATTTACAGTTAGAGAAATTGAAGTGGCAACCACAGGCTGAGGAAGATTCGGATGATGACGTCGCTGAATAGTCGGTGATAAGATAAAGAATAATAAATGAAAAAATAACAGTATTTAGATCTAGAAGGAGGCAATCATGGAGACTGCACAAAATGATTTTACAATGCGTGTTTCCATGCTCGGCAGTAGCTCTAGCGGAAACGCTACTTATATTGAAACCCCTAAGCGGAAGATTTTAGTGGACGCAGGATTTAGTGGGAAAAAGATGAAGGAATTGTTAGC
>NZ_JBOEQF010001107.1:0-611 GCF_050689315.1 Aerococcus sp. L_32 | reverse complement strand
AAAGTACCAAATATTGGTCCCAATAATTCTAATGATACGGCATTCACAACTGCTGAAGCAGTACCTGCATCAATCATACCTGATAAAGTTTCACCGTCAAATAAGGCTAATGAAGCTGCCACCCAAATCATCGCGATAACACCTTCAGCGATCATCATACCATAGAAAGTGAAACGCCCTTCACGTTCATTTTCCATTGTACGAGATACCATTGGTGCTTGGGTTGCATGGAAACCTGACATCGCTCCACAAGAAATAGTGAAGAAAATACCTGGGAAAATAGCCAAGCCTTTAGGATGGAAGTTCGCCATAGTAGCTGAAGATAACTCAACCATTGAGTGGTCTCCAAAGATTAATGTTAAACCAATTGCCACTGTTGAAATAATTAATATTGCACCAAACCAAGGATATACTTTCCCCATTGCTTTGTCGATTGGTAAAACTGTTGAAATAATGTAGTAAATAAAGATAGCAATTATAATGATAATTAAAGCTACATTACCTGGCAACAAGCTTTGAATAAGCGCTGCTGGTGAGGAAACGAATACAGTACCTACCAATAATAATAGTAAACAAGCAAATAAGTTAACTACATGCATAGTCCCTTTATT
>NZ_JBOEQF010001106.1:0-612 GCF_050689315.1 Aerococcus sp. L_32 | reverse complement strand
GAAAATTAGCCTTCCAATTGAATACAACAGGGGCAACTTTAGATCCTTTTGCCTGTTGGTTGATCATGCGTGGACTAAAAACCTTGGCAGTTCGCTTGCAACAACATGAAAAGAACGCCAAATCCTTGGTAGAAGCTTTAGAAAACCATCCAGCAATTGAGAAAGTGTATTACTCAGGACGCGGGGGTATGGTATCATTCGCAGTAAAAGATGCTGGAATTATCCGTGATGCCTTGAACAGCTTGAAGATTTTTACTTTTGCAGAGAGTTTAGGTGGGGTAGAAAGTTTAATTACTTACCCAGAAACACAAACGCATGCGGATATCCCAACTGAATTACGGGCGCAATACGGCCTAACTGACAAGGTTTTACGGATATCAACAGGGATTGAAAATAGTGATGATTTAGTGGCAGATATCAACCAAGCTTTTAACGTTTAAAAAAGTGATCATCTGTGAGCAGTAATAGTGAAAAACGAATTTGATTAGTGTAATATAGGAAATTGTGAGTGTAGAAGTTCACAAGGGAAGGATGGAGAGAGCCATGAACTTTCAAAAACTAAAATATGCTGTTGTCGTCGCTGATAGCGGATCATTCCGTGAGGCAGCGAGG
>NZ_JBOEQF010001105.1:0-612 GCF_050689315.1 Aerococcus sp. L_32 | reverse complement strand
TCTAGCTGCCTCACGGAATGATCCGCTATCAGCGACGACAACAGCATATTTTAGTTTTTGAAAGTTCATGGCTCTCTCCATCCTTCCCTTGTGAACTCTTACACTCACAGTTTCCTATATTACACTAATCAAATTCGTTTTTCACTATTACTGCTCACAGATGATCACTTTTTTAAACGTTAAAAGCTTGGTTAATATCTGCCACTAAATCATCACTATTTTCAATCCCTGTTGATATCCGTAAAACCTTGTCAGTTAGGCCGTATTGTGCCCGTAATTCAGTTGGGATATCCGCATGCGTTTGTGTTTCTGGGTAAGTAATTAAACTTTCTACCCCACCTAAACTCTCTGCAAAAGTAAAAATCTTCAAGCTGTTCAAGGCATCGCGAATAATTCCCGCGTCTTTCACTGCGAATGATACCATACCCCCGCGTCCTGAGTAATACACTTTCTCAATTGCTGGGTGGTTTTCTAAAGCTTCTACTAAGGATTTGGCGTTCTTTTCATGTTGTTGCAAGCGAACTGCCAAGGTTTTTAGTCCACGCATGATCAACCAACAGGCAAAAGGATCTAAAGTTGCCCCTGTTGTATTCAATTGGAAGGCTAATTTTT
>NZ_JBOEQF010001104.1:0-613 GCF_050689315.1 Aerococcus sp. L_32 | reverse complement strand
AACGTACGAAATAGTCGATATGTTCCCGCATATGACTATTTCATTAAAAATCGCAAATACATCAATCGATCATTGAGTCATAAAGGCTGTCCTTTTGATAATGCCGTAGCTGAATCAACTTATAAGTCGTTGAAAGTAGAATTTGTCTATCAATACACATTTGAAACCTTACAAGAATTGGATTTGGAGTTATTTGACTATGTCAATTGGTGGAACCACCTTCGGTTGCACGGTACACTTGGCTACGAGACACCGGTTGGTTACCGTAACCAGAAATTGGCGCAGCGAATCCTTGATAATGAGCTCGGATGTGCGAACGCTAGCGAAGCAGTCTAACTTTAACTGTTAGCTCCTGCCGAAGATCGTCACATCCGAGGAGGCTCATTGTCAAGGACAATCGGAATAGCATACGGAAAGAAGTTCTGCACCTTATAAAATTTGTCAAAAAAACTGTTGCCATTTCATTATTTAAGTTGTCATTTATTTATAGTATTGTCAGCCTCCTCGTTTACTAAGATTACTACAGCTCCCGCATTAATTTCTTTATTAAAAGAGAATAGTGGCTTTGTTTCAGTGTGTGGAACCTGTGAAGTCACTTGCTTCTTTCTTTTGA
>NZ_JBOEQF010001103.1:0-613 GCF_050689315.1 Aerococcus sp. L_32 | reverse complement strand
ACGACTAGAGAAGGGGTAGATGTGGCAAAATCAGCTCGTATCATGGAAAGAATCAAGTATTTAAGTGAAGAAATTACAGTTGGAGGTAGAGACCGTCGTAACGGTTAATACCTTCTTTTTTATTGCCATTTTCACAGCAAAATATTTGTACACTTAACTTTAAAATGATAAGCTATACTTATATCATATATAGAAGCTAGATGAAGGAGGTGAGTGAATGGGTGGATTGAGAAAGTTCCTTCAAATCCTATTTTCACTCTTAGTTTTATTAGCGGTAGTGGCAACAGCTGCAGTCATTTATCCAATACCATACGTAAGTGACTTTGTTGACCAATATATTGTGTCTAATCAAATATTAGTGAATACGGTCATTGTGCTATTGGCACTTGCATTTATTTATTTTGCGGTTGCTTTAATTTGGGCCTTGGTCGCACCAGCAAAATCACGTACCTTGAAAGCGAGTAATGACTTTGGTGAGGTGAAAGTAAACCGTGATACAGTTGTACATGCGGTACACCAAGAGTTATTAGATGTGAAAGAAGCGTCTAATAAAAATGTGACAGTGAAATTTGGACGCAAACCAGAAAATACTAAAGTCACTGTTGATTACGCT
>NZ_JBOEQF010001102.1:0-614 GCF_050689315.1 Aerococcus sp. L_32 | reverse complement strand
CGTGTATCTCCAGAACATAAAGTTCGTATCGTATCTGCATGGCAATCACACGATAAAGTTGTTGCGATGACTGGTGACGGTGTTAATGACGCGCCTTCATTGAAACAAGCTGATATCGGTATTGGTATGGGTATCACCGGTACAGAAGTTTCTAAAGGTGCTTCTGACATGGTACTTGCTGATGACAACTTTGCGACAATCATCACTGCAATCGAAGAAGGACGTAAAGTATTCTCAAATATCCAAAAAGCAGTTCAATTCTTACTATCTGCTAACTTGGGTGAGGTTATGACTTTATTCGTTGCAACAATGCTTGGTTGGACAATCTTAGAACCTATCCATATCTTATGGATCAACTTAGTAACTGATACATTCCCTGCAATTGCATTAGGTCTTGAAGCAGCGGAATCTGATGTAATGGAACACAAACCTCGTGGGCGTTCTGGTAACTTATTATCAAATGGTGTATTACCATCAATTATTTACCAAGGTATCTATGAAGGTGCTGTAACATTATTTGTATTCTGGTACGGTCGTTACCAAATGGGTGTGCCATTGGAAGATGCAGAAGCTATGGCCTTCTTAACATTAGCATTCATCCAATTGTTCCACGC
>NZ_JBOEQF010001101.1:0-615 GCF_050689315.1 Aerococcus sp. L_32 | reverse complement strand
AATCGAGTATAATCAGGTGTTTGAAGAATGAAGCTGCGGCCAAGTAATTAATAAATATGATATAATGACATTAACATGCACAAGCACCGTTTTAAGGAGAAAATATATGAGCGCACAATTAGGGACGGTTACTACAGCGTTAGTAACGGATCAAAATGACAAATTTTATTCAGTACAAAAAGAGGGTATTACTTACCAACTTGATAAGAGCGAAGGGGATTACCAATTAGGTGATGCGGTCCAAGGTTTCATTTATGAAAATATGAAACACACAAAAATGATGACCACGCAATTACCTGACGTTCGTCAAGGTCGTTATGGTTGGTCGACTGTTACTGCAGTCCGTAAAGACTTGGGGGTCTTTGTAGACATTGGTTTAACAGACAAGGAAATCGTGGTATCTTTAGATGACCTACCAAGTGAAAAACATTTATGGCCGAAAAAAGGCGACCGCCTATTTATCCGTTTAGAAGTAGATAAAAAAGACCGGGTTTGGGGTAAATTAGCTGAGGACCAAGTTTTCCAACAAATTACCAACAAACTATCACCTCAATCAAAATCTTGGACTAACCAAGAAGTGAAAGGGACTGTTTACCACGCAAAATTAGTGGGGAC
>NZ_JBOEQF010001100.1:0-615 GCF_050689315.1 Aerococcus sp. L_32 | reverse complement strand
TAAAGGGTTACTAGGCCTTCAAGTTGTAACCAACAAGCAATATAAATTATCCTTTATGACATGTTTACTTCGTGAAGGTTTAGGGAAAGTGATTTTAACGACAATTCCGTTTTTAGGTTTGATGGTTGTTTTCTCAAACAAGCGTCAAAATTTCATGGATTACTTTACAGATACAAATGTCATTTCATTAGGACAATTTGCTATGTTGTTTGAAGAAAATGCGATTTAATAATTTACAAAAGGTGTAGCTGAAACGCTACACCTTTTGTGGTACTTTGGCTAATGAAAACTGTGCCGCTTCTTGCACCCATTGAATAACTCTTGATTTTTTTTTTAGGTGCGTTATAATAATGAGAAATAAATGAAAACCTTTAACTTGCGTCCAGAGAGACGAAGAAGGCATGACACGTCTAGTTTTAACCTAATGGGGAAAGACTACTTCTTTTTGCGCACGCAAGTAGGGAAGTAGTCTTTTTTCTTACTTAAGCAAATAATGGAGGTCATACCATGGTAAAAGTGATTATGAATGAAAAAGAAATTGGCCGTGCTTTAACACGTTTATCTCATGAAATTATCGAACGTTATAAGGGTATTAATAATTTGGTACTTGTTGGG
>NZ_JBOEQF010001099.1:0-616 GCF_050689315.1 Aerococcus sp. L_32 | reverse complement strand
CGCAAGCGGTAGCACCTTACAAGTATCAGTTGGTCCTGACTACGTGGATTACGTAAACGAAATTGCCCCAGCTTTTGAAGAAGAGACAGGGATTGACGTTGAAGTTGTTGAACGTGAAATGTTCGAAACCTTAGATTCACTTTCATTAGATGGTCCAGCAGGGATTGCACCAGACGTGACAATCGCCCCTTACGACCGTATTGGGAACCTAGGTATTCAAGGACATTTATTACCAGTGACACTGCCAGATGATGGTCGTTATGACGAAGCAGACGAGCGTCAAGTAACAGCTAATGACGAAATTTACGGTATGCCTTATGTAGTTGAAGCCTTAGTCCTTTACTACAACAAAGAATTAATCGATACTGCCCCAACAACATTTGAAGAATTAGAAGCCTTATCAGAAGATTCAGCATATGACTACTCTTCTGAATCAGGCAAAAACACTGGCTTCTTAGCAAACTGGGTAGACTTCTACTCTGCTTACGGTTTAATTGCTGGTTACGGTGGCTACATCTTCGGGCAAGATGGTACTGATACAGCTGACATCGGTTTAAATACTGAAGGTGCTGTTGAAGGGATTGAATACGCACAAACATGGTACGAAAAATGGCCC
>NZ_JBOEQF010001098.1:0-616 GCF_050689315.1 Aerococcus sp. L_32 | reverse complement strand
TGGCCATTTTTCGTACCATGTTTGTGCGTATTCAATCCCTTCAATAGCACCTTCAGTATTTAAACCGATGTCAGCTGTATCAGTACCATCTTCCCCGAAGATGTAGCCACCGTGACCAGCAATTAAACCGTAAGCAGAGTAGAAGTCTACCCAGTTTGCTAAGAAGCCAGTGTTTTTGCCTGATTCAGAAGAGTAGTCATATGCTGAATCTTCTGATAAGGCTTCCAATTCTTCAAATGTTGTTGGGGCAGTATCGATTAATTCTTTGTTGTAGTAAAGGACTAAGGCTTCAACTACATAAGGCACACCGTAAATTTCGTCATTAGCTGTTACTTGACGCTCGTCTGTTTCGTCATAACGACCATCATCTGGCAGTGTTACTGGTAATAAATGTCCTTGAATACCTAGGTTTCCAATCCGGTCGTAAGGGGCGATTGTCACGTCTGGCGCAATCCCTGCTGGACCATCTAATGAAAGTGAATCTAAGGTTTCGAACATTTCACGTTCAACAACTTCAACGTCAATCCCTGTCTCTTCTTCAAAGGCTGGGGCAATTTCGTTTACGTAATCTACATAGTCAGCACCAACTGATACTTGTAAGGTGCTACCGCTTGCA
>NZ_JBOEQF010001097.1:0-616 GCF_050689315.1 Aerococcus sp. L_32 | reverse complement strand
AAAAGGGTTACTAGGCCTTCAAGTTGTAACCAACAAGCAATACAAATTATCCTTTATGACATGTTTACTTCGTGAAGGTTTAGGGAAATTGATTTTAACGACAATTCCGTTTTTAGGTTTGATGGTTGTCTTCTCAAACAAGCGTCAAAATTTCATGGATTACTTTACAGATACAAATGTCATTTCATTAGGACAATTTGCTATGTTGTTTGAAGAAAATGCGATTTAATAATTGACAAAAGGTGTAGCTAAAACGCTACACCTTTTGTGGTACTTTGGATAATGAAAACGGCACTATTTCTCGCACCCATTGAATAACTCTTGATTTTTTTGTTAGGTGCGTTATAATAATGAGAAATATATGAAAACCTTTAACTTGCGTCCAGAGAGACGAAGAAGGCATGACACGTCTAGTTTTTAACCGAATGGGGAAAGACTACTTCTTTTTGCGCACGCAAGTAGGGAAGTAGTCTTTTTTCTTACTTAAGCAAATAATGGAGGTCATACCATGGTAAAAGTGATTATGAATGAAAAAGAAATTGGCCGCGCTTTAACACGTTTGTCTCATGAAATTATCGAACGTTATAAGGGTATTGATAATTTGGTACTTGTTGGA
>NZ_JBOEQF010001096.1:0-616 GCF_050689315.1 Aerococcus sp. L_32 | reverse complement strand
AGCTGTATGGTGGGCATTGTGTCCAATTTCCATCCCTTGATCAATAGCACCTAAGCGGTCAATATCCGGTACAAGGGCATCTGACAAGTAAATATCACCGACTGGACATCCACGCATCCCCACAAAGTCTTCAACACGACCGTTTTCAAAACCAGGATTTTGATTATCTAAGATAAATACTGTTCGACTGTGCTCAGTATCTTTTTCTGGGCTAGTAATAGCTAGGATCAAATACATAGAAGCTGCTTTTACACCATTAGTTAAGAAAGCTTTATTCCCATTTAATAACCAACCATTTTCTGTTTTAACAGCAGTTGTTTGTTGTGTTGATGCATCAGAACCACTAGCAGGTTCGGTTTGGCCAAAGGTAAATAATTCTCGGTTAGCTCTTGGTAACCAGCGTTCTTTAATTTCCTCACTACCATAGATAACAAGTTGATCAATAGCTTTCCAGTGAGCTTCTAAAGTAAATGCAACACCAGGATTAACTTTTGCTAATTCAGCAATCACCATAGTCTGGGTTACAAAGTCGTAGCCAGCGCCACCATAAGCCTCAGGGACAGCGATCCCAACAATACCAACATCCGCCATCTTATCCGTTAGGTCTTGTTGGTAG
>NZ_JBOEQF010001095.1:0-616 GCF_050689315.1 Aerococcus sp. L_32 | reverse complement strand
ATACCAACAAGACCTAACGGATAAGATGGCGGATGTTGGTATTGTTGGGATCGCTGTCCCTGAGGCTTATGGTGGCGCTGGCTACGACTTTGTAACCCAGACTATGGTGATTGCTGAACTGGCAAAAGTTAACCCCGGTGTTGCCTTTACCCTTGAAGCCCACTGGAAAGCAATCGACCAGCTTGTCATTTATGGTAGTGAAGAAATCAAGGCCCGTTGGTTACCTAGGGCTAATCGGGAGTTATTTACCTTTGGACAGACTGAGCCAGCTAGTGGGTCTGATGCCTCTACCCAACAAACAACAGCTGTTCAGACTCCAGATGGTTGGTTATTGAACGGGAATAAGGCTTTCTTAACCAACGGTGTCAAAGCCGCATCTATGTACCTTATTTTAGCCATTACCAGTCCTGAAAAAGATACCGAACATAGTCGGACTGTCTTTATCTTAGATAATCAAAATCCTGGTTTTGAAAACGGTCGTGTTGAAGACTTTGTGGGGATGCGCGGATGTCCAGTCGGTGATATTTACTTGTCAGATGCCCTTGTACCGGATATTGACCGCTTAGGTGCTATTGATCAAGGGATGGAAATTGGACACAATGCCCACCATACAGCC
>NZ_JBOEQF010001094.1:0-619 GCF_050689315.1 Aerococcus sp. L_32 | reverse complement strand
TAATCAAATTCAAGTAAACAACCATAATGACAATATTGAAGACAACGGATCAGATCTATTAAATCCAAAATATACCTTTGATAACTTCGTCGTCGGTGATGGCAATAAAATGGCTCACGCTGCAGCTTTAGCTGTTGCAGAGGGCCCCGGCCGCGACTACAATCCCCTATTCTTCTTCGGTGGTGTAGGGTTAGGTAAAACCCACTTGATGCAAGCAATTGGTCATGAAGTATTACGGACAAACCCTAATGCCAAAATAAAATACGTCTCTAGTGAAACCTTCACCAATGACTTTATTAATGCCATTCGTAAGAACACTACAGACGCCTTCCACCAAGAGTATCGAACAGTCGATATGTTATTAGTGGATGATATTCAATTTATTGGGAATAAACAGTCTACCCAGGAAGAATTCTTCCATACATTTAACGTGCTCTATAATAATAATAAACACATCGTATTAACCAGTGACCGTGACGCCAGTCAGATCCCTGAGTTAGAAGACCGGTTAGTTTCCCGCTTTAAGCAAGGCTTATCAACGGATATTACACCGCCAGATTTAGAGACACGGATTGCCATTTTGCGTAATAAAGCCAACGTCAATGGCTTACAAATTCCA
>NZ_JBOEQF010001093.1:0-619 GCF_050689315.1 Aerococcus sp. L_32 | reverse complement strand
CAATCAAATTCAAGTAAACAATCATAATGACAATATTGAAGACAACGGATCAGATCTATTAAATCCAAAATATACCTTTGATAACTTCGTCGTCGGTGAAGGCAATAAAATGGCTCATGCTGCAGCTTTAGCTGTTGCAGAAGGCCCCGGCCGCGACTACAATCCCCTATTCTTCTTCGGTGGTGTAGGGTTAGGTAAAACCCACTTGATGCAAGCAATTGGTCATGAAGTATTACGGACAAACCCTAATGCTAAAATAAAATACGTCTCTAGTGAAACCTTCACCAATGACTTTATTAATGCCATTCGTAAGAACACTACAGACGCCTTCCACCAAGAATATCGTACAGTCGATATGTTATTAGTAGATGATATTCAATTTATTGGGAACAAACAGTCTACCCAGGAAGAATTCTTCCATACATTTAACGTGCTCTACAATAATAATAAACATATCGTTTTAACCAGTGACCGCGACGCTAGTCAGATCCCTGAGTTAGAAGACCGGTTAGTTTCTCGCTTTAAACAAGGCTTATCAACTGATATTACACCGCCAGATTTAGAGACAAGGATTGCCATTTTGCGCAATAAGGCCAACGTCAATGGCTTACAAATTCCT
>NZ_JBOEQF010001092.1:0-619 GCF_050689315.1 Aerococcus sp. L_32 | reverse complement strand
CTTGTGGACGAAGTCTTTATTAGACGATGTGCATTTTATTGCGACCGTCCCTAACCGTGAGCTATTAACTAAACAAGCAAGAGCCGTTTTGCCGAAAGAATTGGTATTTGCAGATGCAGTTCGAGCGAATGGTATCGGCAACGTCTTCGTCAGTAAGTTGTTAGAAGGGGACATTGAAGCAGTGGGTACCTTGATGGAAATGGACCAGTTGCATGAACCATTCCGGGCACAATTAGTGCCAGAATTAGGTGAAATCCGCCAAGTTTTGTCAAGAGTTGACGGGGTTTACGGGACTTACCTATCAGGTGCCGGCCCAACTATTATGACCCTTGTCCAAGCTACTGCCTCAGATCAAATTGTTGAAGCAATCAGCCAATTAAATCTTGACGTACAGATAAAGACACTTGACTTTGCCTCAGATGGGGTTATAGTAGAAGATATGTGATTTTAGACGATTGATAATGTTACGAGCATGTCAGACTGATATGCTCGTAGCATTTTTTGTTGCTTTGCTTTTTGGAAAATGGCTACTATCCGCCAACTTGGCTTGCAGCTTTGCCAAAAGTTTATACTTATGAAACATGCGGTGAACAGGCCTTTACATAAGTGAATCGAGGGG
>NZ_JBOEQF010001091.1:0-619 GCF_050689315.1 Aerococcus sp. L_32 | reverse complement strand
TGCAACACCCGCGCCATCTCTCATTACTTCGTATTCGATTTCTTGGTAACCAGCAATTGATTTCTCAATTAAACATTGGGTTACTGGCGATAAAATCAAACCGTTCTTAACGATTTTTTCTAATGATGCTTGGTCTTCACAGATACCACCACCAGAACCACCCATGGTAAAGGCTGGTCTTACAATAATTGGGTAACCAATTTTATTGGCAAAATCAACCGCTTCATCGACAGTGTGAACAATTGTTGAATCCGGAACAGGTTGGCCGATTGAAGTCATCAAGTTTTTAAATAACTCACGGTCTTCTGCTTGGTCAATGGCTTTAAGGTTGGTACCAATTAACTCAATATCTAATTCTTCTAAAATACCTGAAGCATCTAAAGTTAAAGCCATGTTTAAGCCTGTTTGACCACCAAGTGATGGTAAAATTGCATCTGGTTTTTCTTCGTATAAAATTTTAGAAACCATTTCTTCAGTAATTGGCTCGATATAAATCTTATCGGCCATCTTGCGATCAGTCATTATTGTCGCTGGATTCGAATTAATTAGGACAACTTCGTATCCTTCTTCTTTTAATGCTAAACAAGCTTGAGTACCAGCATAGTCAAATTCGGCTGCT
>NZ_JBOEQF010001090.1:0-619 GCF_050689315.1 Aerococcus sp. L_32 | reverse complement strand
AGCAACACCCGCGCCATCTCTCATTACTTCATATTCGATTTCTTGGTAACCAGCAATTGATTTCTCAATTAAACATTGGGTTACTGGCGATAAAATCAAACCATTTTTAACGATTTTTTCAAGTGATGCTTGGTCTTCACAGATACCACCACCAGAACCACCCATGGTAAAGGCTGGTCTTACAATAATTGGGTAACCAATTTCATTGGCAAAATCAACCGCTTCATCAACAGTGTGAACAATTGTCGAATCTGGAACAGGTTGGCCGATTGAAGTCATCAAGTTTTTAAATAACTCACGGTCTTCTGCTTGGTCAATGGCTTTAAGGTTTGTACCAATTAACTCAATATCTAATTCTTCTAAAATACCTGAAGCATCTAAAGTCAAAGCCATGTTTAAGCCAGTTTGACCACCAAGCGATGGTAAAATTGCATCTGGTTTTTCTTCGTATAAAATTTTAGAAACCATTTCTTCAGTAATTGGTTCGATATAAATCTTATCGGCCATCTTGCGATCAGTCATTATTGTCGCTGGATTCGAATTAATTAGGACAACTTCGTATCCTTCCTCTTTTAATGCAAAACAAGCTTGAGTACCAGCATAGTCAAATTCGGCTGCC
>NZ_JBOEQF010001089.1:0-620 GCF_050689315.1 Aerococcus sp. L_32 | reverse complement strand
TAAGTAATATAAAAAACGTTCGTGAGATTTCCACGAACGTTTTTTTTAAGGTTTATTTTGAAAGATTTCAACTACATTATAGTAGGTAGCCAGCGAATAAAACAAGGGCTAGCAAGGCAATGACCACATAAGTAATCTTTCGGATGGTTTCTTTCAATTTTACGCTTGTATTTGGGACTGGTATTCTTCAGTGTTAATGGAAATATCTTTATTTTGCATTCTAATGCCTCCATACTATAGGTATTTCATTAGTAATAGGGCTATGATGATACCGGCAATTGATGTGAAAATTCTTTGTGTATGGTAGTCTTTTGCTTGATTATCTGGCGCTTCGATGGGTTCGATGACGCCATCAACTTCGATAAAGCCGCCAGCTTGTGCATGCTTGTCCTTTTTCCGCCATTGCCATAAGTTATAGATACTGCTGACTAGTAAGATGATTGACAGAATCAATAATAATGTCGGGAAGAGTTGGATAAATAATTTCGTGAAGAATATGAATAGGAAAATGAGTAGGGCTAAGACCAGAATCAGACCAAGACAGCCTAAACCTGAGGACCCGTTGTATACATAGACACGACGTTTGTTATTCATGAGCGGTCACCTCCAATAGGATTTAA
>NZ_JBOEQF010001088.1:0-621 GCF_050689315.1 Aerococcus sp. L_32 | reverse complement strand
TCCCTTGATTCACTTATGTAAAGGCCTGTTCACCGCATGTTTCATAAGTATAAACTTTTGGCAAAATGCTGCAAGCCGAGTTGGCGGATAGTAGCCATTTTTCAAAAAGCAAAGCAACAAAAAATGCTACGAGCATATCAGTCTGACATGCTCGTAACATTATCAATCGTCTAAAATCACATATCTTCTACTATAACCCCATCTGGGGCAAAGTCAAGTGTCTTTATCTGTGCGTCAAGATTTAATTGGCTGATAGCCTCAACAATCTGATCTGAGGTAGAAGCTTGGACAAGGGTCATAATAGTTGGGCCGGCACCTGATAGGTAAGTCCCGTATACCCCGTCAACTGTTGACAAAGCTTGGCGGATTTGCCCTAATTCTGGGACTAATTTCGCCCGAAACGGTTCATGTAATTGATCCATCTCCATCAAGGTACCTACTGCTTCTATGTCCCCTTCTAACAACTTGCTCACGAAGACATTACCGATACCATTCGCCCGAACTGCGTCAGCAAAGACCAATTCTTTCGGCAAAACGGCTCTCGCTTGTTTAGTTAATAGCTCACGGTTAGGGACGGTCGCAATAAAATGCACATCCTCTAATAAAGACTTCGTCCATAAT
>NZ_JBOEQF010001087.1:0-622 GCF_050689315.1 Aerococcus sp. L_32 | reverse complement strand
GGTGACACGTGAAAACTTAACTGGTTTGCGCGTTATTAGAGCTTATAACGCAGAAAAATATCAAAATAAAAAATTCGCTAAAGCTAATGACGACTTAACCAATACACAACTCTTTGTTAACCGCATAATGGGGATCATGCAGCCCGGTATGACCCTCGTATCAAGTGGTTTAACCCTAGTAGTATACTGGTCAGGTGCTTACTTAATCGCCGATGCAGCGCAAGGGACAGAACAAATTAACCTATTCTCAGACATGGTTGTCTTCTCATCTTACGCCATGCAAGTGATCATTGGATTCCTGTTGATGGTCATGATCTTCATGATTTTACCGCGTGCCATCGTTTCGGCAAAACGGATCAACGAAGTGCTTGATCTAGCACCATCCATTGATTTTAAAGAAGATGCCATTCAAACAAGTGAACAAGGATCTGTTGAATTCAAAAACGTCACTTTTAAATATGGTGATGATGCCAAACCAGCCCTTAAAGATATCAATTTCAAAATCAACAAGGGTGAAACCTTAGCCATTATCGGATCAACTGGTTCAGGTAAATCCACTTTAATCCAAATGATTCCACGTCTATACGACGTATCTGAAGGACAAGTACTTGTCGACGGGCAT
>NZ_JBOEQF010001086.1:0-622 GCF_050689315.1 Aerococcus sp. L_32 | reverse complement strand
TTGCCCATCGACAAGTACTTGTCCTTCAGATACGTCGTATAGACGTGGAATCATTTGGATTAAAGTCGATTTACCTGAACCAGTTGATCCGATAATGGCTAAGGTTTCACCCTTGTTGATTTTGAAATTGATATCTTTAAGGGCTGGTTTGGCATCATCACCGTATTTAAAAGTGACGTTTTTGAATTCAACAGATCCTTGTTCACTTGTTTGAATCGCATCTTCTTTAAAATCAATGGATGGTACTAGATCAAGCACTTCGTTGATCCGTTTTGCCGAAACGATGGCACGCGGTAAAATCATGAAGATCATGACCATTAACAGGAATCCGATGATAACTTGCATGGCGTAAGATGAGAAGACAACCATGTCTGAGAATAGGTTAATTTGCTCTGTCCCTTGTGCCGCATCGGCGATTAAGTAAGCACCTGACCAGTAAACTACTAGGGTTAAACCACTTGATACGAGGGTCATACCGGGTTGCATGATCCCCATTACACGGTTAACAAAGAGTTGTGTATTGGTTAAGTCGTCATTAGCTTTTGCGAATTTTTTATTTTGATATTCTTCTGCGTTGTAAGCCCTAATAACGCGTAAACCAGTTAAGTTTTCACGAGTCACG
>NZ_JBOEQF010001085.1:0-624 GCF_050689315.1 Aerococcus sp. L_32 | reverse complement strand
TGATATTGTATGGCATTTAATTGGCACCTTGCAAACCCGTAAGGTCAAAGATGTCATTAATGAGATCGATTATTTCCATGCCCTTGACCGGTTAAAACTGGCCAAGGAAATTGACAAGCGGGCGGACAAGGTTATTAAATGTTTCCTACAGGTCAATGTTTCTGGCGAGGAATCTAAGCATGGTATTGCACCAGCTGAGCTTGATGCCTTTATCGAAGCAGTGGCGGAATTTCCTAAAGTAGAGATTGTGGGCTTGATGACAATGGCACCAATTGACGCGACGGATGAAGAGATTCACCAATATTTTGCCAACTTGCGTCAATTAAGAGATCAAGTGCAAGCTTTGGGTAAAGACTATGCACCGTGCCAACACTTGAGCATGGGGATGTCAGGTGATTATCCAATTGCAGTCGCTGAGGGCGCTGATTTTGTCAGAGTAGGTTCAGCTATATTTAACACAGAAACCGAGTAAACGGAGGAATCCAATATGGGTTTTAAAGACTATTTTGCAAATTTCTTTGACAATGATGATTATGAAGACGACTACTATGAGCAAGAGACGGTAGATACTAGTGATTCAAAGTCATTTGAAGAGCCAGTTGCTGAAAATCCAGCTAAAGCTGT
>NZ_JBOEQF010001084.1:0-624 GCF_050689315.1 Aerococcus sp. L_32 | reverse complement strand
CGCTTTAGGTTACGATGGCGATATCGAATTAAAAGAAAATCAAATGTTACATACCCTTATTGAAGAGCAAG
The DNA here is from genome assembly GCF_050689315.1 of Aerococcus sp. L_32. Lineage (NCBI taxonomy): Bacteria > Bacillati > Bacillota > Bacilli > Lactobacillales > Aerococcaceae > Aerococcus > Aerococcus sp. L_32. The sequence continues at coordinate 553 of NZ_JBOEQF010001084.1, read as the reverse complement.
ACAAAGGGGTTACTGCCAAACAATTATATGGCACACCAACAACTTACGCCCAAGAACTACACCAAAACCCTAACGACGGTAATGGGGCAGTTCAAGCAGGCGACAGCCCGTTCTGGCACTACTGGGTTGAAGGTGGCTTATTGATTGGTGGTGTATTCGCGGGTATTTCTGGATTGACCTTATTAATTGGTTCTGAAAATGCGAGCTCAGGCCCGGCTGGTTTATTCACGCTAATCTTGAACTTTATTATTGGGGGATTAGCTATGGCTGTGTTGACGACTAACCAACCTGATATGTCTAAACCGAAGAAAGAACGTGGCACTATGCGGTATATCTTAATTTCAGTAGCTGTTTTATTAGCTTGGATCCTACTCATTTCTCTAACTGAATTCTTGCCAGCGGGTATTAACCCAGAATTACCATTATTCGCTTACCTAGCTCTAGCAGTCCTAGGTTTAGCTGCCAGATGGTGGTTTAAACGCGAATTCAAAGTACAAAATACCTTGTTCTAAAAACATGAGTCTGTCAGTTATTCTGGCAGGCTTTTTTGGTA
>NZ_JBOEQF010001083.1:0-625 GCF_050689315.1 Aerococcus sp. L_32 | reverse complement strand
ATGGGTACCAACGGGAGGAAAGCATGACAAGTTTTTTGATTTTATTATTTTTTATACTTAGTATAGGCGTTGGTGTCTATCGAGGGGCTATACTGCAAGGCATTCATTCTATAGGCCTATTAGTCGCGTATTTGTTTGCCGTTTTGTTCTATCAAAATCTAGTTGACCTTGTAACCTTATGGGTGCCTTATGTAGGTTTTGATATTGAAAATACCTTTGTCTATTATCCAGTAGCTTTATTACAAAATATGGATATCATTTACTTTAGATTAGTTGCCTTGTTAGCAATTATCTTGCTTGTCTGGATTGTTACTAAATTAATTGCTTTTGGCTTAAGAGACTTAAAATTTAAAGAAATGGATATTCAATGGAACGGCATTTTGGGCGGCCTATTTGGCTTCTTCTCAGCTTGGTTCTGGTCATTCTTTATTTTGATGTTTATGTCAGTTTTAACCTTTGAAGGGGTGCAAACAGCCTTATCCAATTCTTCAGTCGCCGACTTCATTATCTTGAATACCCCAATTTTATCTGGTCAAGTATTCAACATCCTACTACAAGGACTAGGCAACTTACCATTTTAACAACGTGCAAATATATGCCTTTGCGCACTGCGCAATTATGGCAA
>NZ_JBOEQF010001082.1:0-625 GCF_050689315.1 Aerococcus sp. L_32 | reverse complement strand
TGCTTTAGGTTACGATGGCGATATCGACTTAAAAGAAAATCAAATGTTACATACCCTTATTGAAGAGCAAGACAAAGGGGTTACTGCCAAACAATTATACGGTACACCAACAACTTACGCCCAAGAACTAAACCAAAACCCTAACGACGGTAATGGGGCAGTTCAAGCAGGCGACAGTCCGTTCTGGCACTACTGGGTTGAAGGTGGCTTATTGATTGGTGGTGTATTCGCGGGTATTTCTGGATTGACCTTATTAATCGGTTCTGAAAATGCGAGCTCAGGCCCAGCTGGTTTATTCACGCTAATCTTAAACTTTATTATTGGGGGATTAGCTATGGCTGTTCTGACAACAAACCAACCTGATATGTCTAAACCGAAGAAAGAACGTGGCACTATGCGGTATATCTTGATTTCAGTAGCCGTTTTATTGGCCTGGATCCTACTCATTTCCCTAACTGAATTCTTGCCAGCGGGTGTTAACCCAGAATTGCCATTATTCGCTTACCTAGCCCTAGCAGTCCTAGGGTTAGCCGGCAGATGGTGGTTTAAACGTGAATTCAAAGTACAAAATACCTTATTCTAAAAACAGGAGTCTGTCAGTTATTCTGACAGGCTTTTTTTGATG
>NZ_JBOEQF010001081.1:0-626 GCF_050689315.1 Aerococcus sp. L_32 | reverse complement strand
CGCTTAAATCTATTGTTACAGGGCAAACATTACTCATCAGTCCTATTTGACGAAGAGCCCTTTTTTTCAAATTCACTCGACCAATTTCCGGCCTTCGTTGCCTTTTTCGATATTTTCTAAGATGTCATGGTTTAAGAAACCATCTTCGTATTGTTTACGCCAGTCCATAAAGCCTTCGTCTAACCCGCGAATAAGGACTTCTGCGGTACCAATATTGGTTGCTAGTGGGATATTATACACGTCACATAAGCGGATTAAGGCAGTCACGTCTGGTTCGTGGGGCATAGCTGCTAATGGGTCACGCAAAAAGATGACTAAGTCCATCTCGTTTTGTGAGATAGCCGCACCGACTTGTTGGTCCCCCCCAAGTGGGCCGGATTTAAAGCGGTGAACGTCTAATCCAGTGGCTTCGATAATACGTAAACCAGTTGTCCCTGTAGCAAATAATTCATGTTTTTCAAGAATGAATTTGTAGGCAGTTGCAAAGGACACCATCATATCTTTTTTTGAATCATGGGCAATAAGTGCAATTTTCATATAGCATATCCTCCAGTTCGTATCGGCAAATTGATTTTCAAACGAGACATTGACCTTTTTCCTTAAATTACGTTTAATAATTGCGAATG
>NZ_JBOEQF010001080.1:0-626 GCF_050689315.1 Aerococcus sp. L_32 | reverse complement strand
AATTCGCAATTATTAAACGTAATTTAAGGAAAAAGGTCAATGTCTCGTTTGAAAATCAGATTGCCGATACGAACTGGAGGATATGTTATATGAAAATTGCACTTATTGCCCATGATTCAAAAAAAGATATGATGGTGTCCTTTACAACTGCCTATAAATTCATACTTGAAAAACATGAATTATTTGCTACAGGGACAACTGGTTTACGTATTATCGAAGCCACTGGTTTAGACGTTCACCGCTTTAAATCCGGCCCACTTGGGGGTGACCAACAAGTCGGTGCGGCTATCTCACAAAACGAGATGGACTTAGTCATCTTTATGCGTGACCCATTAGCAGCTATGCCCCACGAACCAGACGTGACTGCCCTAATCCGCTTATGTGACGTGTATAATATCCCACTAGCAACCAATATTGGTACCGCAGAAGTCCTTATTCGCGGGTTAGACGAAGGCTTTATGGACTGGCGTAAACAATACGACGATGGTTTCTTAAACCAAGACATCTTAGAAAATATCGAAAAAGGCAACGAAGGCCGTAAGTTGGTCGAGTAAATTTGAAAAAAAGGGCTCTTCGTCAAATAGGACTGATGAGTAAAGTTTGCCCTGTAACAATAGACTTAAGCT
>NZ_JBOEQF010001079.1:0-626 GCF_050689315.1 Aerococcus sp. L_32 | reverse complement strand
TTAAAGCTTGAATTTTTTCATTTAATTCATCTTTTTTAGCTGTCATTGCTTCAACATCGTCAGCTTCTTGCGCTGCTTTCAATTCATCTTTAAGCGCGTTAGCTTCGTCAAGTTCAGCTTGATCAACTTTACCTTCTAACTCACCAGTTGTTTTTTCAACTTGGAAGATTAATTGGTCAACTTCGTTTTTAAGATCTGCTGCTTCTTTACGTTTTTTATCTTCTTCAGCATTCGCCTCAGCATCTTTCATCATACGATCGATTTCGTCGTCTGATAAACCTGAGTTAGATTGGATGGTAATTTGTTGCTCTTTACCAGTACCTTTGTCAGTCGCTTTAACATTTACGATACCGTTTTTGTCGATATCAAATGTTACTTCGATTTGAGGTACACCACGTGGTGCTGCAGGAATATCTGTTAATTGGAAACGACCTAATGTCTTGTTATCTGCAGCCATTGGACGTTCACCTTGTAATACATGTACATCTACAGCAGGTTGGTTATCAGCAGCTGTTGAGAATACTTGTGATTTAGATGTTGGGATTGTTGTGTTACGGTCGATTAATTTAGTGAACACGCCACCCATTGTTTCGATACCTAATGATAATGGTGTTACATCAAGTAAT
>NZ_JBOEQF010001078.1:0-626 GCF_050689315.1 Aerococcus sp. L_32 | reverse complement strand
TTTACTTGATGTAACACCATTATCATTAGGTATTGAAACAATGGGTGGCGTGTTCACTAAATTAATCGATCGTAACACAACAATCCCAACATCTAAATCACAAGTATTCTCAACAGCTGCTGATAACCAACCTGCTGTAGATGTACATGTATTACAAGGTGAACGTCCAATGGCTGCAGATAACAAGACATTAGGCCGTTTCCAATTAACAGATATTCCTGCAGCACCACGTGGTGTGCCTCAAATCGAAGTAACATTTGATATCGATAAAAACGGTATCGTAAATGTTAAAGCAACTGATAAAGGTACTGGTAAAGAGCAACAAATTACCATCCAATCTAACTCAGGTTTATCAGACGACGAAATCGATCGTATGATGAAAGATGCTGAAGCGAATGCTGAAGAAGATAAAAAACGTAAAGAAGCAGCAGATCTTAAAAACGAAGTTGACCAATTAATCTTCCAAGTTGAAAAAACAACAGGTGAATTAGAAGGTAAAGTTGATCAAGCTGAACTTGACGAAGCTAACGCGCTTAAAGATGAATTGAAAGCAGCGCAAGAAGCTGACGATGTTGAAGCAATGACAGCTAAAAAAGATGAATTAAACGAAAAAATTCAAGCTTTAT
>NZ_JBOEQF010001077.1:0-627 GCF_050689315.1 Aerococcus sp. L_32 | reverse complement strand
AATCACGATATTTTGTTTCATATTATTTGCGGTGGCTTTTACTAATCCTAATGCGTGAGGCAAGTTGCTGAAGTTCGAGTTCATTAAAACGACATCAGATGTTTCAATCGCTACGTCCGTTCCGCTTCCCATTGCGATGCCAATGTCTGCTAAAGCTAAGGACGGACTATCGTTAACGCCATCTCCAACAAAGGCTACAATTTGACCACGTTGTTGAAGTTTTCCGATATAAGCCGATTTGTCTTCCGGCAACATGTGGCCGTGAGCTTCGGTCAAACCAAGTTCGCCGGCGACCACATCAACGGTTCCTTGGTTATCTCCTGAAAGAACAACTAGATTTTTCACGCCCAAGTCTTTTAATTCCTGTAAATTAGCTTTCACACCCGGACGGACCTGATCGCGAATGCCCATCAGTACTTTTAATTCACCGTCGACCGCTGTCAAAACGAGAGAGTTCCCTTGTTGTTCAAACCGTTTGACATCTTTTTGCACTTTTTTGCTGAGAGTGACATTTTCTTTTTCCATCAAGGCCACATTCCCAACAGCCACTCTATGTCCAGCTACACTTGAAACGATTCCGCCGCCTTTCACGACTTCAGTTTCTTCAACAGGATAAAAGTTTGTTTC
>NZ_JBOEQF010001076.1:0-627 GCF_050689315.1 Aerococcus sp. L_32 | reverse complement strand
CGATATTGTATGGCATTTAATTGGCACCTTGCAAACCCGTAAGGTCAAAGATGTCATTAATGATATCGACTATTTCCATGCTCTTGACCGGATAAAACTGGCCAAGGAGATTGATAAGCGGGCGGATAAGGTCATTAAATGTTTCCTACAGGTCAATGTTTCTGGCGAGGAATCTAAGCACGGTATTGCACCAACTGAGATTGATGCCTTTCTCGAAGCAGTGGCCGAGTTTCCTAAAGTAAAGATTGTGGGCTTGATGACAATGGCGCCGATTGATGCTAGTGAGGAAGAAATTCACGGCTATTTTGCTAACTTACGTCAATTGCGCGATCAAGTGCAAGCTATGGGTAAAGACTTTGCACCGTGCCAACATTTGAGCATGGGGATGTCAGGTGATTATCCGATTGCAGTCGCTGAGGGCGCTGATTTTGTCAGAGTAGGTTCAGCTATATTTAACATAGAAACCGAGTAAACGGAGGAATCCAATATGGGTTTTAAAGACTATTTTGCAAATTTCTTTGACAATGATGATGATTTTGAAGACGACTACTATGAGCAAGAGTCGGTAGATACTAGTGATTCAAAGCCATTTGAAGAGCCAGTTGCTGAAAATCCAGCTGAAGCTGC
>NZ_JBOEQF010001075.1:0-627 GCF_050689315.1 Aerococcus sp. L_32 | reverse complement strand
AGATGAGGAAAATCATACTTATGTGACATTACCAATGTCAAAAAAAGAGCTAGCTTCTTATTTGGGTACAACACCCGAAACAATAAGTCGGAAGTTCTCTTCGTTAGAGGATAAAGGTTTAATTAAGCAACATACACATAAATATATTGAGATATTTAATTTAGATGAATTATTATTTGCATCGAGTTAAAGTGAACTCTATCAAAAAATAGAATTAATAAGGGAAATTAATATAGTGCTTTTATTTGTAACATAGTTAGTAATAAGGAATATTAGTTACTCATGAAAAAAATAACTTTTTAGAAATTCTAGGAATATGATTAAAGTGTCTAAAGAAACCGTAAGAGAATAATACTCTCACGGTTTTTTTCTCTACAATAGTATCAGTTTTCAAGAAAGTCCTTAATAGTCTTTCTATTCCTAGTTCATCAATATGAATGTGATAAGACATTAGCACATTATAAAAGAATATGAACTAACATCAACCTACTTAGTCTAAAGGCTAGTGCTTTTCTTATTAGTAGCATTTTTTTCTTCAAGGACTACGCTAACTAAATTTGAAACCATGTATTGAATGAGCTGTTTGACGTTTTTGGTGAATTCTTCACTTGAGACATAGCTGATTAG
>NZ_JBOEQF010001074.1:0-628 GCF_050689315.1 Aerococcus sp. L_32 | reverse complement strand
GGGCAATATCAAGACGGGCGTGCACATCTCAATTGAAAAGCGGATCCCTGTCGCAGCGGGGTTAGGCGGTGGGTCAACGGACGCAGCAGCAGTTTTTCGTAAACTTAACACCCTATGGGATATCAACTTGCCCTTGAAAGACTTGCAGGCGTTGGCCAATCAAGTAGGATCAGATGTGGCTTATTCGATTGCGGGCGGCACGGCTTTGGTAGAAGGTCGAGGGGAAAAAATCCGCCAAATTCAACCAGCACCCAAATGTTGGATTATTCTTGCTAAACCAGCTATCTCAGTTTCAACGCGGAAAATTTTCAACCAACTAGATGTTGAACGGTTAAACTACGAACCCAATGCGCCAAAAGTACTGGCAGCCCTAGAGTCAGGGTCTTATGAAGACCTGATGGCAGCAATTGGTAATTCCTTGGAACCAGTAACCTTTAGCCAGCATCCTAAATTAGCCAAGTTGAAACAACAAATGCTCGATTTTGGTGCAGACGGGGTGACGATGTCTGGGTCAGGGCCAACAATCATTGGCTTTACCCAGGTTTACAGCCGTGGCCAACGGATTTATAATGCCTTACGCGGATTTTGCCAGGAAGTTTATATGGTACGTGTGATGCCAGAAATAAAT
>NZ_JBOEQF010001073.1:0-628 GCF_050689315.1 Aerococcus sp. L_32 | reverse complement strand
CGGCAATATTAAGACGGGCGTGCACATCTCAATTGAAAAGCGGATCCCTGTCGCAGCGGGGTTAGGCGGTGGGTCAACGGACGCAGCAGCAGTTTTTCGTAAACTTAACACCCTATGGGATATTAACTTGCCCTTGAAAGACTTGCAGGCGTTGGCTAACCAGGTTGGATCAGATGTGGCTTATTCGGTTGCGGGCGGCACGGCTTTGGTAGAAGGGCGAGGGGAAAAAATACGCCAAATTCAACCAGCACCCAAATGCTGGATTATTCTTGCTAAACCAGCTATCTCAGTTTCAACGCGGAAAATTTTCAACCAACTAGATGTTGAACGGTTAAACTACGAACCCAACGCGCCGAAAGTACTGGCAGCCTTAGAGTCAGGGTCTTATGAAGACCTGATGGCAGCGATTGGCAATTCCTTGGAACCAGTAACCTTTAGCCAGCATCCTAAATTAGCCAGGCTGAAACAACAAATGCTCGATTTTGGTGCAGACGGGGTCACTATGTCCGGTTCAGGTCCAACAATCATTGGCTTCACCCAGGTTTACAGCCGTGGCCAACGGATTTATAACGCCTTACGCGGCTTTTGCCAAGAAGTTTATATGGTACGTGTCATGCCTGAAATAAAC
>NZ_JBOEQF010001072.1:0-629 GCF_050689315.1 Aerococcus sp. L_32 | reverse complement strand
TCACCCAATTTAACGACCATGTTGAATGAGGAGGGCGTTTCGTCAGTTTCAGTTTCTGGTAAGGACAATAAAGTCATGGAAGCTGTGAAGAAAGATGAATCGCTTGGTTTAGTTGGCCAGGTAACCAATGTCAACACGGACTATCTCAACCAAATGTTAGATGATAATATGCTTCCGGTGATTTCACCCATCGCTTATGGACCCAAAGGTGAGAGCTTGAACATCAATTCTGATGAAGCGGCCGCTGCGATTGCCTCAGCTTTAAAGGCTGAAAAAATGATTTACCTGACTGATATTAACGGCATCTATGAAGATCCGGCTGACCCATCAACTTTATATTCCGTTATGTCCGCTGACCAAATCCAAGAAGCCATTGAAAACAAGATCATTACTGGCGGCATGATTCCTAAAGTGGAAAATTGCCTAGGTGCCATTCAATCGGGTGTCCATTCTTGCCAGATTATCGACGGCACCATTCCCCATGCTATTATCTTAGAATTATTTACCAAAAATGGCATTGGCACCATGATTACAGCTTAAAAAGGTGGTATACACATGAACTTACAAAATAAAAACTTTTTAAAATTACTGGATTATACCAGTGAAGAAATTGAATTCCTAATAGACTT
>NZ_JBOEQF010001071.1:0-629 GCF_050689315.1 Aerococcus sp. L_32 | reverse complement strand
GACAACAAGAGTTTACATATCTACCTTTTGATGGACTGATAGGAGATAAAAGCAGTTCTATGCGCAAATAAGATTATGGAAGATCTGTAACGACTATTGTTACTGGTCTTTTTTGTGTAGATACATATCAATGCTTTTAACAATTCGTTGATGATATAAGCATTCTTACTCACAGAGAGGGGTATAATAGTGGAGTTTATGGCGATGTTAGCAAGTTTTGTATTTGGTATTTTGGTATTGGTTTACGGGATACAGGAAATGCGACATCAGGTGAAGAATTGGTGGACTTATATTGCCCTATTACTAGGTGTATTTTTATTATGTTTTGCTATCTATCTCTTTAATCCGATCCTTGCTTACAGGGAATGGGGTGGTGTCCTTCTATTCGCTGTGGAATGCACTGTCACAGACTACATGGTCTTTCAGAAATAGAATTAGTAGGGTTCATGTGTAGTGATTCAAAAATATAACTTTAAAGATATAATTTGTGTATAAAATATTCGTGCTGTGATGCGTTAGATTTGGGAGGAATTATTATGAAGAAGATTTTATTACTATCTAGTTTAAGTGTGCTTTTGTTTGCTTGCGCTAATCAAACGAATGAGGAAGAAGTGACCAGTGATTCGGCA
>NZ_JBOEQF010001070.1:0-631 GCF_050689315.1 Aerococcus sp. L_32 | reverse complement strand
CGCCGAATCACTGGTCACTTCTTCCTCATTCGTTTGATTAGCGCAAGCAAACAAAATCACACTTAAACTAGATAGTAATAAAATCTTCTTCATAATAATTCCACCCAAATCCAACGCATCACAGTGCGAATATTTTATGTACAAATTATATTATTAAAGTTATTTTTTTGGATCACTACACGTGAACCCTACGCATTCTATTTCTGAAAGACCATATAGTCTGTGACTGTGCATCCCACAGCGAATAGAAGGACGCCAGCCCATTCCCTGTAAGCAAGGAACGGATTAAAGAGATAGATAGCAAAACATAATAAAAATACACCTAGTAATAGGGCAATATAAGTCCACCAATTCTTCACCTGATGTCGAATTTCCTGTATCCCATAAACCAGTACCAAAATACCAAATACACCACTTGCTAACATCACCATAAACCCCACTATTACACACCCCTCTCTGTGAGTAAGAATACTTATATCATCAACGAATTGCTAAAAGCATTGATATGTATCTACACAAAAAAGACCAGTAACAATAGTCGTTACAGATCTTCCATAATCTTATTTGCGCACAGAACTGCTTTTATCTCCTATCAGTCCATCAAATGGTAGATATGTAAACTCTTGTTGTT
>NZ_JBOEQF010001069.1:0-633 GCF_050689315.1 Aerococcus sp. L_32 | reverse complement strand
CGTTCTTCGTGATACAGCTTTAGACTACGCTGATATCGTCACTGAAAAAGGTAACGTAATGTATCAAACTGCTAGCGACGCTGCGCAAGATATTCGCGTGAACTTATCAGAGTCTGCTGAAGTTTTAAAAGCACAATTAAACGAAGCAACCACTGAAGCGACTAAACAATACCAAGTAGCGCGCGATGAAGTGGCAAGTGCTTATGCAGACGCCAAAAATACGACTGCCCAAGCAACAGATGATGCAAAAACTGAAGTTGTGGAAGGTACTGAAGAAGTGAAAGCTGCTACTGATAAAGCAGCAGCTAAAGAACAACCACTTAAAGAAGACGCTGAAAAAGTGAAAAAACAAGTGGAAGAAGTTAAAGAAAAATAATTGCTGACTTAAGCAAATGAAATAGGATTGTCTACAAGTATTTGAGATGTTGAAATACTTGTAGGCAATTTTTGTTGTGTTTTTTTAAAACCATGCAAATTTTGCACTTTTTATGAAAATGACTTGTTAAACAAGTCAAATACTGATAGAATATGAAAATGTGAATGAAAGCAATCACCGTAACAAAGAAAACGTTTGCAAATATAACTTTTTAGTGCTATATTTGGCAAAGTAAGTATGAGAATAAATTTAAAAAT
>NZ_JBOEQF010001068.1:0-635 GCF_050689315.1 Aerococcus sp. L_32 | reverse complement strand
TGTTCTTCGCGATACAGCTTTAGACTACGCTGATATCGTCACTGAAAAAGGTAACGTAATGTATCAAACTGCTAGCGACGCTGCACAAGATATCCGCGTAAACTTATCAGAATCTGCTGAAGTTTTAAAAGCGCAATTAAACGAAGCAACTACCGAAGCAACTAAACAATACCAAGTAGCTCGTGATGAAGTGGCAAGTGCTTATGCAGATGCCAAAAATACGACTACCCAAGCAACAGAAGATGCAAAAGCTGAAGTTGCGGAAGGTACTGAAGAAGCGAAAGTCGCTACTGATAAAGCAGCAGCTAAAGAACAACCACTTAAAGAAGACGCTGCAAAAGTGAAAAAACAAGTGGAAGAAGTTAAAGAAAAATAATTGCTGATTTAAACAAATGAAATAGGATTGTCTACAAGTATTTGAAATTTTGAAATACTTGTAGACAATTTTTGTTGTGTTTCATAAAAATCATGCAAATTTTGTACATTTTTATGAAAATGACTTGTTAAACAAGTCAAATACTGATAGAATATGAAAATGTGAATGAAAGCAGTCACCGTAACAAAGAAAACGTTTGCAAATATCACTTTTTAGTGCTATATTTGGCAATGTACGTATGAAAACAAATTAAAAAAAA
>NZ_JBOEQF010001067.1:0-635 GCF_050689315.1 Aerococcus sp. L_32 | reverse complement strand
GTACTTTCAAGCTTCTTGTTTGACCCTCGCTGTTTGTGTTTCTCTTTATTTTGGTTTGGCCCAGACGATTTATGTCGGTTGTCTGCTTTGTTCCCTTGGTAAGATTTCCGACTCGCTGACCTTTGTGATTGGTTTTTATTTTGTTTACTTCTTGAAGATTCTTGGTTTTGGTGTTTTTGTTGAGTCCAAAAGGCTTCGTTTCGTTTTTGAATTTCTTCTCCAGTACGTTCATGCAATATCACAAAATAAGCGGCCCCAAAACTCCCATATTCTAGTAAGTAATCAGGTAAATGCTTGATTTTTTGCTCTAATGAGCCAATTTTTGCATCATCAGCAAAGAAGCCCTTCAACCGTAATTGTTCATAAGACCAGTCTCCCACGACAAAGTCATAAATATCTAAAATATCCATATACCGGTCAGCCAACGCTTCAATATCTAAAGCATCTCGGTAATTATCTACAAGCACAAATGATTGCCCGTTAATTTCTAAGGTCTCTTGACTCGTACGTTTAATTTGCGCAACGGGATAATTTAAACTCGCCCGTTGTTCTCTTAATTCTTCTTGTTTCTTACGACTTAACATGTCATACCTCCTTACGCCTTATGCGCCTATGAATGCATATAGCTATTCATC
>NZ_JBOEQF010001066.1:0-635 GCF_050689315.1 Aerococcus sp. L_32 | reverse complement strand
ATACTTTCATGCTTCTTGTTTGACCGTCGCTGTTTATGTTTCTCTTTATTTTGGTTTGGCCCAGACGATTTATGTCGGTTGTCTGCTTTGTTCCCTTGGTAAGATTTCCGACTCGTTGACCTTTGTGATTGGTTTTTATTTTGTTTACTTCTTGAAGATTCTTGATTTTGGTGTTTTTGTTGAGTCCAAAAGGCTTCATTTCGTTTTTGAATTTCTTCTCCAGTACGTTCATGCAATAGCACAAAATAAGCGGCCCCAAAACTCCCATATTCTAGTAAGTAATCAGGTAAATGTTTAATTTTTTGCTCTAATGAGCCAATTTTTGCATCATCAGCAAAGAAGCCTTTCAACCGTAATTGTTCATAAGACCAGTCTCCCACGACAAAGTCATAAATATCTAAAATATCCATATACCGGTCAGCCAACGCTTCAATATCTAAAGCATCCCGGTAATTATCTACAAGCACAAATGATTGCCCGTTAATTTCTAAGGTCTCTTGACTCGTACGTTTAATTTGCGCAACGGGGTAATTTAAACTCGCCCGTTGCTCTCTTAATTCTTCTTGTTTCTTACGACTTAACATGTCATACCTCCTTACGCCTTATGCGCCTATGAATGCATATAGCTATTCATT
>NZ_JBOEQF010001065.1:0-637 GCF_050689315.1 Aerococcus sp. L_32 | reverse complement strand
ACCAATTAATGCTTCATCACCAATAATGTCGTTATCTTCGCCTTCAAGATCAGCAATTTGCTCTTCAAGTGCTTCTGGACCGACATTACCTTCTTCAAGATCATCGATAGCTAATAAATCTTCTTCATCAACTGAAGTTGAACCTTCTGTCATTGCTTCATAATCTTCAACAGTTTCAATATCTTCAGCTAAAATTGGATCAACGTCTTGGTCAACTAATTCTTTTTCCGCGAAACGTTCTGCGTACTCTTCTGTTTGTACATACGCTTCAAAGTCAGCTTCAGATTTAATATCAATCTTGTGGTTTGTTAATTTAGCCGCTAAACGCGCATTTTGGCCACGTTTACCAATAGCTAATGACAAGTGGTTTTCTGGTACGACAACCACACATGACGTTTCACCTGGTACAAAGTGTACAGATAATACATCAGCTGGGTTCAAGGCATTTGAAATAAAGGTGGCCATGTCGTCCGACCATTGAACGATATCCATGTTTTCGCCTTTTAATTCGTCTACAATACGTTGTACACGTGAACCTCGAGGTCCAACACAAGTACCTACTGCATCGATATTCGCGTCGTTAGAAACAACCGCTACTTTAGAACGGTCACCAGCTTCACGGGCGATGGCTTTAATC
>NZ_JBOEQF010001064.1:0-637 GCF_050689315.1 Aerococcus sp. L_32 | reverse complement strand
AATTAAAGCCATCGCCCGTGAAGCTGGTGATCGTTCTAAAGTAGCGGTTGTATCAAACGACGCGAATATCGATGCAGTAGGTACTTGTGTTGGACCTCGTGGTTCGCGTGTACAACGTATTGTAGACGAATTAAAAGGTGAAAATATGGATATCGTTCAATGGTCAGACGACATGGCAACCTTTATTTCAAATGCTTTAAACCCAGCTGATGTATTATCTGTTCACTTTGTACCAGGTGAAACGTCATGTGTGGTTGTCGTACCAGAAAACCACTTGTCATTAGCTATTGGTAAACGTGGCCAAAATGCGCGTTTAGCGGCTAAATTAACAAACCACAAGATTGATATCAAATCTGAAGCTGACTTTGAAGCCTACGTACAAACAGAAGAGTACGCAGAACGTTTTGCTGAGAAAGAATTAGTCGACGAAGACGTTGATCCAATTTTAGCTGAAGATATTGAAACTGTTGAAGATTACGAAGCAGTGACAGAAGGATCAACTTCAATTGATGAAGAGGATTTATTAGCTATCGATGACCTTGAAGAAGGTAATGTTGGTCCAGAAGCAATTGAATATCAGATTGATGATATTGAAGGCGAAGACAACGACATTATTGGTGATGAACCTTTAATTGGC
>NZ_JBOEQF010001063.1:0-637 GCF_050689315.1 Aerococcus sp. L_32 | reverse complement strand
TATCATCGGGAACGGATACGTATCCTTCTTGCAAATGCTTGTTGTACCTTTAATCTTCGTTTCACTAGTCCGCGCCTTTACCCGAGTAGAAGGTGAGAATAACCTTGGCAAAATAGGTTTCAACGTCCTAGCTGTATTAATTATCACAGTAGCCGTTGCATCCGTTATTGGCTTATCCATTGCCTTACTATTCAACTTAGACGGTGCAGAATTTACCCAAGGGGCAGCCGAAACAGCACGAATCGCTTATATCCAAGAGCGCCAAGCTGAAATCGCTGATACAACCCTACCGCAACAAATCCTGTCATTTATCCCAACAAATATCTTTGAAGACTTAGCGGGCTTACGTCAATCAAGTAATATCGCAGTAGTGATCTTTTCAGCATTCGTTGGTGTCGCTTATCTAGGTGTCGCAAGAAAACACCCAGAAGAAGCTTCATACTTTAAGAAAATGATCGATATGTTAGACGCCATCGTTTCACGTATCGTGACATTGGTCTTGAGAATGGCGCCTTATGGTATCTTTGCCTTAATGGTTAAAGCCATGGCATCATCAAGCTTCCAAGCCCTATTGAATATGGCCACATTCGTTATCGCAGCTTACGTAGCCATTATTATTATGTTCGCAATTCATGCC
>NZ_JBOEQF010001062.1:0-637 GCF_050689315.1 Aerococcus sp. L_32 | reverse complement strand
CATCATCGGGAATGGATACGTATCCTTCTTGCAAATGCTTGTTGTACCATTAATCTTCGTTTCACTAGTCCGCGCCTTTACCCGAGTAGAAGGTGAGAAGAACCTTGGCAAAATAGGTTTCAACGTCCTAGCTGTATTAATTATCACAGTAGCCGTTGCATCCGTTATTGGCTTATCCGTTGCCTTACTATTCAACTTAGACGGTGCAGAATTTACGCAAGGGGCAGCCGAAACAGCACGAATCGCTTATATTCAAGAGCGCCAAGCTGAAATCGCTGATACAACCCTACCGCAACAAATCCTGTCATTTATCCCAACAAATATCTTTGAAGACTTAGCGGGCTTACGTCAATCAAGTAACATCGCAGTAGTGATCTTTTCAGCATTCGTTGGTGTCGCTTACCTAGGTATCGCAAGAAAACACCCAGAAGAAGCTTCATACTTTAAGAAAATGATCGATATGTTAGACGCCATCGTTTCACGTATCGTGACATTAGTCTTGAGAATGGCGCCTTATGGTATCTTTGCCTTAATGGTGAAAGCTATGGCATCATCAAGCTTCCAAGCCCTATTGAATATGGCCACATTCGTTATCGCAGCTTACGTAGCCATTATTATCATGTTCGTAATTCATGCT
>NZ_JBOEQF010001061.1:0-637 GCF_050689315.1 Aerococcus sp. L_32 | reverse complement strand
GACACCGGATGCCGCCGTATTACCTTAAACGTTTGGGCCTTCAACGAGTCAGCCAAATCCTTCTATGAAAAAATGGGTATGCAAACCTTTAAAACAACACTCGAAGATATTTTATAAACAAGATTCACGACCCGTCTATTCAAAAAGACAGGTCGTTTTCTATTAGAATACTAACAAAAAAAAAACGCGTTGATGAGATCGTTCATCAACACGCATAAAAGCTATTCAATATTTTCTTTTTTATAATTCCACTTGGAAAGCTACTCTTTCAAATCTTATATTTTATTTTTCAGACATTAACCTTCTACGGCAACCGCTTCAATTTCTACTAGTGCTCCTTTAGGAATTGCCGCAACTTCAAAAGCAGCACGAGCCGGCGTTACACCTGTAAAGAATTCAGCATAGACTTCATTCATAGCCGCAAAATCATCAATATTATCCAATAAAACGGTTGTCTTTACTACATTAGACATATCCAATCCCGCTTCCGCTAAAATAGCTTGAATATTAGTTAATGATTGACGGGTTTGCCCTTGAATATCAGTAGTCGCAAATTCACCCGTTGCTGGATCAATTGGTAATTGTCCAGACACATAAACAGTACCATTCACACTAATGGCTTGAGAATATGGCCCTA